>JAUHWJ010000403.1 GCA_030424705.1 Alphaproteobacteria bacterium
GAGATCGATGCCCTTCAGCTTTTCGAGCGCGGCGATGGAGACGCCCTCGCCCGCGAAATCGGCCGCGACGCCGGAAAGGTCGCGGATCGTCCCGCCTGCATCCAGCGCGCCCGGCTTTTCATGGCCCTTCGGCCCGAATCTCAGGAGTTTCATCCTTTTCCCTCTCTTGGCGTTTCCCTTGTGCGGAAGGGCATAGACCCTCACCGGAAAGGCGGCAAGCGGGGCGCATCGAATCTGGCGTTCCGCGCCGCCCGTGTTAACATCACCGAAACGTTCAGGGCCAAGGGGAGGTCTCCATGAAGCGCATCGCCGCCATCGCCGCCGCCGCGCTCTTCGCCGCGACGGGCGCCCATGCCGACATGCTGAAGGTTCATGACGAGAAGGGCATGGAGGTGGAGATCGACACCGCCGCGCTCTCCGGCTGCATGATCGTCTTCGACAGCGCAGGCGCGCCGTTCGAGATCTGCCGGATGAAGAAGGTCGAACTGACGCCGCCCTCATCCACCCGCTCCCGGCCCGGCCATACCGAGGATGCGGCTGGCGAAGCGGCGCAGGTGATCTATGTGAAGGCCAACGAATAGGTCTTCCGCCCGATCCTGCGGGATAAAGGCCGCCGCGGGAGCCTCGTTTGACGTCTTCGCCGACCATAGCCTGGCTTCGCCGCGATCTCCGGATCGCGGACAACGCCGCCCTCTCCGCCGCCGCAGCGGAGGGGCCTGTTATACCCGTCTTCATCCTCGACCCGGTCATCGACGCGCAGCTCGGCGCGGCGGCGCGGTTGAGGCTCGAGGCCTCGCTTCGCGCGCTTGGGCGCGATCTCGACAAGGCCGGCGCGCCGCTTGTCCTCCGCCGGGGCGACGCGCTCCCCACTCTCCTTGCTGTCGCGGCAGAGACGGGCGCGCGGACGGTGCGGTGGACGCGACTGACGGACGGTCCCTCGCTGGAGCGCGACCGCAAGGTGAAGGCCGCGCTGAAGGACAGGGGCCTGAAGGCGGAGAGCCATGACGGTTTCACCCTGCTCGACCCGTGGGCGGTGAAGACCGGAGCGGGCGAGCCCTACCGTGTATTTACGCCGTTCTGGCGGGCGCTGACGGGGCGGGAGATTCCGCGCCCCCTGCCCCGCCCGAAGCTGACGGGCGCGCCCTCGCCCGCCTCCGACCGGCTGGAGGACTGGACGCTCGCCGCGCCGATGGGGCCGGCGGCGCCGCATCTCGCCGCCGCTTTCGAGGCCGGGGAGTCGGCGGCTTTCGCCCGGCTCGACGCGTGGCTCGAAGGCCCGGCGAAAGGCTATGACCGGCACCGGGACCGGCTGGACATGCCGGACGCCGGGACGAACCTTTCCGCCTTCCTCGCGCTCGGCGAGATTTCCCCTCGGCAGGTCTGGGCGGCGATGGACCGGGCGGAGGGCGCACGGGGCGTGGAATCGGCGCGGCGCCAGCTCGTCTGGCGCGACTTCGCGCATATGCTCCTCTTCCACGATCCCGCCATGGAGCGGGAAAGCTGGCGGCGGGAATGGGCGGCCTTCCCCTGGCGGGACGACAACGAGGAGGCCGAGCGCTGGCGGCGCGGGGAGACGGGCTGCGCCGTGGTCGACGCCGCGATGCGCCAGCTCTGGGCGACGGGCCGGATGCACAACCGGGCGCGGATGCTCGTCGCCTCCTACCTCACCAAGCACCTCCTGACGCACTGGCGCGTCGGCGAGGCGCATTTCCGCGAGACGCTGATCGACTGGGACCCGGCGAACAACGCCATGGGCTGGCAATGGGTGGCGGGTTCGGGGCCGGACGCCGCGCCGTTCTTCCGCATCTTCAACCCGGAGACGCAGGCGGAGAAGTTCGACCCGAAGGGCGACTACCGGGATTTCTGGCTGAAGGGCGACGGCGCTGAAACCTTCCGCGCGATGCGGCCGAAATCATGGGGAGCGGCGCCGGCCCGCGCGAAACCGCTGGTCGATCTGGCGGCCGGGCGGAAACGCGCACTGGAAGCTTGGAGCGATATGCGCGAGAAGGCTGACGCTGCGGCGCACGCCGGAGCGGCCGAAGGGTGAGGGAGAGCAGTTCTTGAAAATCGCAGTCGTGGGTTCAGGCGCCGCAGGTCTCGGGGCGGCGCTGGCCCTTTCGGACCATCACGAGGTCCTGCTCTTCGAGAAGGCGGAGCGGTTCGGCGGCCACGCCAACACGGTGGACGTCGCCTTCGGAGACGAGAATGTGGCGGTGGACACCGGCTTCATCGTCTTCAACGAGCGGAACTATCCCAATCTCTGCGCGCTGTTCGACCATCTCGGCACGCCGACGAAGCCATCGGACATGTCCTTCGGCTTCTCCATGGGAGGCGGGCGGTTCGAATATGCCTGCGACAACTTCGACAAGATCTTCGCGCAGCGGCGAAACGTTCTGAACCCGCGCTTCATCCTGGGTTTCCGCGACGTGATGAAGTTCGTGAGGCACGCCCCGAAGGATCTTGATTCGGGCGCGCTTTCCGGGCTGACGCTGGGCGAGTGGCTGGCCGAGCGGCGCTTCGGCTCCTGGTTCCGGGAGCGGTTCATCCTGCCGATGGGCGGGGCGATCTGGTCCACGCCGACGGAGCGGATGCTCTCCTTCCCCGCCGCGAATTTCGTGAGCTTCTTCGCCAATCACGACCTTTTCACCGGCCTCGCCGCCGCAATGCAGTGGCGAACGGTGGACGGGGGCAGCCGCGTTTATGTCGAGGAAATCGTCCGCCGTCTCTCGAACCGGGCGCGGCGCGGCGTCGGCGTCGTCTCCTCGGAACGGGCCGAGGGGCAGGTCAGGCTCCGCTTCTCCGATGGCTCGGAAGGGCTCTTCGATCAGGTCGTCTTCGCCGGCCATGCGCCTGACACGTTCGGGCTCATCGCCGATCTCGACCTCCGGGAGCGGGCGCTGCTCGGGGCCTTCCGCACCACGTCGAACCGGGCCATCCTTCATTCGGACGCGGCGCTGATGCCGAAGCGGCGCAAGGTCTGGTCGTCCTGGACGATGATGTTCGAGGGCGCGGAGCCTGGCGCGGCGGGGGAGCCCGTGACGCTTTCCTACTGGATGAACCGGCTGCAATCGCTCCCAGCGCGGAACGATCTTTTCGTGACGCTGAACGCCCGCCGACAGCCGGCGCCGGAGAAGACGCACGCCGTCTTCGACTACGCCCATCCGCTCTATGACGAGGCGGCCTTCGCGGCGCAGGCGCGGATGGACGAGATCCAGGGTCAGGGCGGATACTGGTACGCCGGCGCCTGGCTCGGCTGGGGCTTCCACGAGGACGCGCTGAAATCCGGCCTCCGCGTGGCCGAGGCGCTGCAGGCCCGCCCGGCCTGGGCGCGGGACCTCGGCCCGCCGCTGGCACGCGACTACGACCTGGCGGCGGAATGAGCGGCG
>JAUHWJ010000404.1 GCA_030424705.1 Alphaproteobacteria bacterium
GCCGACATCGCGATCTGCTTCGACGCGGACGCGCTCGACCCCTCGATCATGCCCGCCGTGATCGGCCGCGCGCCGGGCGGCCTCTCCTACTGGCAGGCGCTCGGTCTCATGCGCGGCGCGGCGGCGCGTGGGCGGATCGTCGCCGCCGATTTCGTCGAGTTCATGCCGGAGCGGGATGTGGACGGCCTCGGCGCGCTCACCTTCGCGCGGCTGGTCGCGGACGCGCTCGGGCTCTTCGCCCGGCAAGGGTGAACGCCCGGGCGCCCGCCGACGAGGCCGGTCGGCGCGCGAACGGAGCGCGAACTGCCGCGGGCTCCCTCGGGCGGCCGCCTCGGAACGAATGGTCCGTGCAGTTTATGGCGTCACGAACTCTGACGCTTGAGCGTCTTGAGACGTCGCGATGCGGCCTCCCGCGCGGGAGGGAGGCCGCGGCCCGTGCTGGACGCACGGGCCAGGGGGCGAGCGTGAGCGGAGCGCCTCGGCCCGGCCGGGTCGAACGGGCCGGATTCCGCTCTGACTCCAATTGTTTCAAAAGCGATCACGGGTTTTTCTCTTTGATTTCAAAGGAAATCGGCCGATATCCATGGAAATCCCTGCGCCTCACCCGAAAATCGGCCCGAAAAGGAGCGAGGCGAGGGCCCCGAAGGCCAGCGCCGGGCCGAACGGAATCTCCGCATCCCGGCGGGCTCCCCTGAGGGCGAGCCCGAAGGCGAGGCCCGAAAGCGCCGCGACGAATACCACCTCCGGCAGCGCCATCGGCCCGAGGCAGGCCCCGATCCCGCCGAGGAGTTTCGCATCCCCTCCGCCGAGCGCCCCCTCCCGCGGCCAGAGCCGCGCGAAGAGCGCGAGCCCGCCCCAGCCGAGCGCGGCGCCGAGCGCCGGCGCCCATGATCCCTCCGCCAGCCCGAGGAGGAGGCCGAAGAGGATCAGCGGCAGGGTCAGGTCGTCCGGCAGGATCATCCGCCGCGCGTCGATCAGCGCGAGCGGGGCGAGCGCGGCCAGAAGGCCGATCCCCGCCCATCCCGCCCCCGGCGCGAGAAGCGAGAGGAGCGCGCCCGCCCCCGCCCCAAGCGCGCCCGAAGCCGCGGCGAGCGTGAGGGGCGAGGCCGAGCAACGCGGCGCCGAGCCCGGCGATGAGCGTCTCCTCCATCCGGCGCTTCCCCCTTTCGCCCGGCAGGCGTAGCATCGCGCCATGATCCGCGCGACGCTCATCGCCCTCCTCGCCCTCTTCCCCGCCGCCGCGCCGGCCGCGGGGCTCGACGCCTGGCTCGCCCGCCTCGCCCGCGCAGAGGCCGCGTTCGAGGCGGATTGCGCGGCCCTGCGTGAGCGGGAGCCGCCCCCCGGCGCCGTCTGGCTCCGGCTCGGCCCCGCGGGGGTGGAAATCGCCCCGGCCGACGCCGCCTCGGCCGAGGCCGCCGCCTTCTGGGCCGAAGCCGCGCTCGGCGCCCGCGCCGCCGCGCTCGCGCTCTACGGCCAGGCGGAGGGCGAAGGCCTCGCGCTCCGCCCGGTGATGATCGAGACGGGCGCGGCCGGCGTCTCCGTCCATGACGGCGCGGCGCTGAGCCGGGGCGACGCCTGCGACGCGCTCCGGCGCATGACCCCGGCGCTCGGCGGCGCCGCGCCCAGCGGGAACCCCTTCGGCGCTGCGCGGGAGAAGGCGGCGTCGGGCCTCGCCGCGCCAGTCGGCGGCTTCGCCGAGGCGCGGCTCGAAAGCGCACCGCCCGAGGGCGCGACCGCCCGCGGGCCGGACGGCGTGACGGCCGAAATCGGAACGGACGAAAAGGGAGCCCCCCTCCTCGCCGTCTCCGTCTCGGGCGACGCGCGGCCGGGCGAGACCGAAGTGCGGATCTACGCGCCCGGCGATCCCTTCCGCCCGGCGGCGACGCTGCCGCTCAGGATCCTGCCCGCCGCAGCGCCCGCGCCCGCCGCGACGGGCGGCGCGCTCGCCCCCGGCGGAACGGCGGAGGGCGTGTTGCCGCTCGGCGGCGAAGCGCGGCTCTCTATCGAGGTGACGGAGCCTGGCCGCTTCGCCTTCGCCTCCGCGCCGGGGGCCGACCTCACGGGCCGGATCGAGACGGCGGACGGGCGCCCCCTCTCCGCCGACGACGATTCGGGAAGCGGTTACGGATTCCGGTTCTCCGCGGAGTTGCAGCCGGGCCGATATTACCTATCTCTCCGGCATTGCTGCGGAGGCGGCGGCCATTTTTCGGTCATCTCCTCGCCCGAATGAGAAAAAGCGTGATCGAACGCACGGTCCTGCTGCGGCGCAGCGCAGGGAATGATTGACCGCGCGCGCCGAAAATCCCATCATGCCCGCACCTTGCGACCGGGGGCGTGATGACGGAAACGTACGAAATCGCGATCGTCGGCTCGGGCCCTGCGGGGGCGAGCGCGGCGACGAGGGCGGCGAAACTCGGCGTGAGCCACGTCCTGCTTGAGCGGACCGACCACCTTTCGGACACGATCTACAAGTACCAGCGCGGCAAATATGTCATGGCCACGCCGGACAACCTGCCGTTGCAATCCGACCTGAAGTTCGAGGCGGACACGCGGGAAAACATCCTCGGCTGGTGGGACGAAGGGACGGCAGGCTCCGGCGTGAACGTCATGTTCAACGCCGAAGTGACGGCGATCGAGGGCGAAAAGGGCGATTTCACGATCCGCACCGCGAAGGGCGACAGCGTGAAGGCGCGCAACGTCGTGCTCGCCATCGGGTTGCAGGGCAACCTCCGCAAGCTCGACGCGCGGAAGATCCCCGGGGCCGACAACGGGGTCACCGAATACCAGCTCGACGATCCTAAGGACTATTTCGACAAGGATGTGGTGGTGATCGGCGCCGGCGACGCGGCGATCGAGAACGCCGTCGCGCTCGCGCAGGCGCAGAACCGCGTCACCATCGTCAACCGCAAGCGCGAATTCTCCCGCGCCAAGAGCGGAAACATCTCGCTGATCCTCACCGCCATCAAGGACGAGCTCCTTGAATGCGTCTACAATGCCGACCCCGTCCGAGTGGAAGAGAACGCCATCGTTCTCGGCACGCCGGAGGGCGAACGCGTCGTGCCCGCCGACCGCGTGATCGCGCGGCTCGGCGCCATGGCGCCGCGCGCCTTCGTCGAGGCCGTGGGCGGCGTCTTCGAGGAGGGGGCGGACGTGCCCCGCGTCTCCGAGACCTACGAGGCGGACCGGCCGGGCGTCTACATCATCGGCGCCCTCGCCGGCTATCCGCTGATCAAGCACTGCATGAACCAGGGCTACGAGGTGATCCACACGATCATCGGCGACCCGGTCGAGAGCATCATCCGCAAGGAGCTGGCGAAGAAGTTCCAGGTCATCCCCGGCTATCGCGACGTGCAGTCGATGCTGGAGCGGATCAAGGACGCCGTGCC
>JAUHWJ010000405.1 GCA_030424705.1 Alphaproteobacteria bacterium
AACGCCCGCCGAAGCGGGCGCAGTCAGAACGAGGGACAGTGAGTGGATGAAGGAGACCTCTCGATCCGCCTTCAAAACTCATGTGGGTGTTATAGCAGCAATCGGCCAGCCGTTGCTCCCCTTTTTATGTCGAATTGTTGCAGGCGGTGTTCATTTTCGCACAACGGTTTGGGGAGCCTTGCCCAAGCGGTCGGAAAACACCTTTTCCGTCAACAAGTTGCGAATTTCGTGCGAAGGTTGCCCTTGTCGCGCAAGGCCTGCGCCGGGCCTGAAAGGAATCTCACGAAGCTGCGCCCGCCTGTAACACACGCTCCGCGCGCAACGCGTGTGGCCCGTCGGAAGCGCCTCCAGCAAAGGAGAGATTCGCGCCTCAGCGCCGCGCCGTCCGCGCCGCATAGAGCGAGATGGCGGCTGCGTTCGAAACGTTGAGGGAGCCGAAGTTCCCCGAGAAGGGGATGCGGGCGAGGAGGTCGCAGCCCTCGCGGGATTTCTCCCTCAATCCGGGCCCCTCTGCGCCGAGGACGAGCCCGATCGGTCCCGCTGGCGCCACGGCCTCGCCGATCTCCGTCTCCGCCGCGCCGTCGAGCCCGACGAGCCGGAAGCCGAGGCCCCGCAATCGCTCCATCGTCTCGGAAAGGTTCTTCACGCGGAGATAGGGTTGCCGTTCCAGCGCGCCGGAGGCCGATTTCGCCAGCGCCCCGGTCTCCGGCGCCGCATGGCGGAGCGGGGCGATCACCGCCCGCGCCCCGAAAACCTCGGCAGAGCGGAGGATCGCGCCGACATTGTGCGGGTCGGTCACCCGGTCAAGGAGGAGGACGACGGGCGCCGGGTCCGCCTCCGTCGGCGCGCAGGTCTCCTCAACCCCGCCCCAGTCCAGTGGGCGGGTCAGCAGCGCCGCGCCCTGATGCACCGAGCCCGGGTCGAGCGGCGCGGGGAAGCGGCGCGGGTCCGCCTCCTCCGGCGTCACACAGCTGGCGGCGATGGCCTCGGAGAGCTTCTCCGCCGCGTTGCGGGTGACGACGAGCCGCTCATGGGCGCGCGCAGGGTTAAGCAACGCGTCCCGCACCGCATGGAGCCCGAAGAGCCAGACGGGCGCCGGCCCCTCGCGGCGCGCGCGCTCCTTCTCGATCACCCAGGCGGGCTTTTGCGTGCGTGTCTCGCTCATGGCGTCGCAATAGCGCGGCGGCGCGGGAAAGACCATCGCCGCCGCTGGCCCGTCGTGCGATCGGATCCGGGTTCGGGCATGATGCGGCTCTGCGCGACGGTGGGCGATTTCGGGACATCCGCGAGCGCGCGAGGAGAGACGATGCCGGATGATTACAAGGGCTCGTGCCTCTGCGGCGGGGTGATATACGAGGTCAGGGGGCCGCTCCGCCCCGTCGTTGCCTGCCATTGCACCCAATGCCGCAAGACGACCGGCCATCATGTGGCGGCGACCGGCGCGCCGGCGGAGGCGCTGACGATGACGGCGTCGGAGACGCTCGCCTGGTATCGCTCCTCCCCGGCGGCGGAGCGCGGCTTCTGCACGCGCTGCGGCTCCAACCTCTTCTGGCGGAAAGACGGTTCGGGCCGCATCTCGATCTGGGCCGGAACGCTCGACGGGCCGACCGGGCTCACGATAGAGCGTCACATCTTCGCCGCATCGAAGGGCGATTACTACGAAATCGCCCCCGGCGCGCTCGTCTTTCCGGAATCGGACTGACGCAGGCGGCGGAGGCGCCTATATTCGCCGGGCGGCGCCGCGCCGCCCCGGGAGAGCCTGACGTGAAGACCGCCGCCTACCTCGTCCTCGTCCTGACCGTCGCGATGACCTCCTGCGCCGCGCTGGTCGCGGAACCCGTCGCGCTTCTGGCGACCTTCGCCCGATGAGCGGCGCGCGGCGTTTCGGCGGGGCGCATTCGCCGGGCGGGGCGCCTTTGGGCGGGAGCCGCGGCGGCTTTTCCGGCCTCCGCCTGAAATGGTTCTCCTTCCGAGTGCTCGGCCTCCGCCTCGCGCCGACGCCGCTCATCTTCTCCGCGATATGGGGCATGGCGACCGCCGACCTCTTCCAGATCCTCTGGTCCGCCGGCGGCTGGGCCGCGCTCATGCTCGCGGCGAAGCTGACGGGCGACGGGATGAAGGCGCAGGACGCCTATGACGAGCGCATCGTCGCCCGCCCGCCCGCCTTTCCGCGGAAGCTGACCGCGGCGG
Organism: Alphaproteobacteria bacterium; assembly: GCA_030424705.1. Classification (GTDB taxonomy): domain Bacteria; phylum Pseudomonadota; class Alphaproteobacteria; order Rhodobacterales; family Rhodobacteraceae; genus Pikeienuella. The sequence goes on from JAUHWJ010000405.1 coordinate 2,191, forward strand.
CGCTCACGGCGCTCGCCGTCGGCGCGGTCGCCTTCCTCTCCGGCGCCGCCGCGGCGCCGCTCGCGCTCTTCTACGCCGCGGTCGCCGGGGCTGCGCATGTGCTCGCCTTCGGCCCCGATCCGATGCGCGCCAAGGGCGGCGCCGGGATCACGCCGGTCGATCTCGACCGGGTGGCCGCGAAGCTCGAGGAGGCGGAGCGCGTGGTGGAGGAGACGGCGAAGGCCGCCGCCACGCTCCGCGACCGGGCGCTGGAGGCGCGGATCGACCGGCTCGCCTACGCCGCGCGCGACATCCTGAAGGAGATCGCGGAGGACCCGCGGGACATGGCCCGCGCCCGCCGCTTCCTCTCCGTCCATCTCGTCGGCCTCCGCGACGCGACCTTGCAATACGCCAACGCCAGCGCCAAAGGCGCGGTGGAAGGCCTCCGCGACCCCTATGAGGCCCTGCTCGCCGATCTGGAGGGCAGCTTCGTCAAGACGCGGGAGAGCCTCCTCGCTGAGGACCAGTCCGCGCTCGAGATAGAGATCGAGGTCCTCCGGGGCCGCCTGCAACAGGAAGGCGCGCGCTGACGCGCCGGAACGAGGAGAGAGAGATGAGCGAGATCCGCGCCAGGGCAGAGGCCGCGCTGAAGGACGCCGAGGCCGTCACCGCCGCCCTCCTGCCGCAGCCCGCCGCCGACATCGTGGTGGCGGACAGGATGACGCCGGAGGAACGCGCGCGGGTCGAGGCGGTGATCGGCAAGCTCGACATGACCGACAGCCAGTCGATCATCAAGTTCGGCTCAGCCGCGCAGACCGAGCTTCAGACCATCTCCGCGGCCATGCTGGACGGGGTCAGGAACAAGGATGTCGGTCCCGCCGGCGCCTCCCTCCGCGAGATGGTCACCAACATCCGCGGTTTCGACGCGGACGAACTGGACCCGAACCGCAAGCAGAGCTTCTTCGAGCGGCTCTTCGGCAAGGCCCGGCCCGTCGCCGAGTTCATCGCGAAATATGAGAATGTCCGCGGCCAGATCGACCGCATCTCGGACGAGCTCCTCGCCCATGAAACGGTGCTCCTGAAGGACATCAAGGCGCTGGACCGGCTCTATGAATCCAGCCTCGCCTTCTACAACGACCTTGCGCTCTTCATCGCCGCCGGCGAGGAAAAGCTGCGCCGGCTCGACGAGGAGGAGATCCCGGCGAAGGAGGCCGAGG
>JAUHWJ010000406.1 GCA_030424705.1 Alphaproteobacteria bacterium
GCCCCAGTCGCAGGCGCTGTCCACGATGATGCGCTCGCCGCCATAGCGCTTCAGGATCTCCACCATGCGGGCGTTGCCCATCTTGGTGGAGGGATAGATCGAGAAGCCGGCCCAGTAGCCGCGCTGGAGCGTCTCCGCCACCGTCTCCTCGTTGTTGTGGTCGATCACGACCATCGAGGGGTCCACCCCCATCTCCTCGCAGACGTCCATCGAGCGGGAGGTGCCGCGCTTCTTGTCCCGGTGCGGGGTGTGGACCATGACGGGGAGGTGAAGCTCCTTTGCGAGCTTGAGCTGGAGGCGGAAATACTTGTCCTCCAGCGGGGTCTGCTCGTCATAGCCGATCTCCCCGATGGCGACGACGCCCTCCTTCAGCGCGAAGCGGGGGAGCCATTCCATCACGCCTTCGGCCAGTTCCTCGTTGTTCGCCTCCTTCGAGTTGAGGCCGACGGTGCAGTAATGGCGGATGCCGAACTGCCCGGCGCGGAACCGCTCCCACCCGACGATGGTGGAAAGGTAGTCCACATAGGTGCCGACGAAGGTGCGCGGCTGGCCGAGCCAGAAGGCGGGCTCGATCAGCGCCACGACGCCGGCGGCGGCCATCGCCTCGTAATCGTCCGTCGTGCGGGAGATCATATGGGCGTGGGGGTCGATGAACATCATGCCGCGTTCTCCTTCGCGCGGGCGAGCGCCGCGTCGATCTTCGGGTCCCCGGCGAAGGGGTGGACGGGAATCCAGAGTTCGGGCGTCACGGGCCGCCCGGCGGCCCAGCGTTCCTCCGCATAGTCGCAGAGGATGCGCGCCAGCTCCGGATTCGCGCGTTCCTCCAACCCGACGATGGGGGCGAGGCGGGCGCCGACGAAGAGCGCCTTCAGGATCATGTGGTTCCAGCGATGCTCGTCAAAATGGTCCCGCGGCCACGGGTTTCGGTGGGCGATGGCCTCGAAAACCGGGCGGAGATTGGAGCGGAGCCCCTCCCCCACCTCGAAATCCAGCGCCTCCGGTTCGGGATAGAGCGGCAGGCCGCGATAGAGCGCGATCATCTCCGCCGCGTCCGAGGTGCGGCGAAGATCCTTGAACGTCTCCGCGAAGGGCCGCGCGCCGCGAAAGACGAGGAGGGCGAGGACGCGCGCGGCGCCGTCGAGGCTCCAGTCCGACGGGTCCCATCCCGGCCGCGCCGCATCCGCCGCCCTGAGATCGGCGGGCGAGAGGGCGAGGTCTGCCTTGCCGAGCCGCCGCGGCGCGAGGCCGAGGACGACGTGCAGCGCCTTTTCCGGCGCGCCGTCCCCGAGATTGGCGAGCGTGTCGCCGAGCCACATCGCCTCCTTCCCCGCGCGGGCCATGACCCATCCGCGCAAGAGATCCACTGGCGCCGCCATGTCGTCTCCTCCTGTTTTCCGTCAGACTAGGGCAAGGCGCGGGGCCGCTCCAGAGGCGGGCTTCCTTGCCGGGCGAGATTCCGCGATAGTGGCGAAAAAGAAGAACGGGGAGAGCGGATGACGCCGACACTGGTGATTCTCGCGGTCGGGCTCGCGCCCGACCTGATCGGGCCGCATACGCCGCGGCTGGCTGCGCTGGCCGCGAAGGGGGCGATGCGGCCGCTGGAGACGGTGACGCCCGCCGTCACCTGCACGGCGCAGTCGACGCTGCTGACCGGGCTGCCGCCCTCCGGCCACGGGGCGGTGGCGAACGGGTGGTTCTTCCGCGACCTTTCCGAAGTGCTGCTCTGGCGCCAGCCCAATCAACTGGTCGCGGGCGAGAAGGTCTGGGAGGCGGGGCGGAAGCGGGATGCGGGCTTCACCTGCGCGAAGATGTTCTGGTGGTACAACATGTATGCGAGCGCGGACTGGTCCGCCACGCCGCGGCCGATGTATCCGGCGGACGGGCGGAAGCTGCCCGACCATTACGCGGAGCCGCCCGCGCTCCATGACGAGCTTGACGCGAAGCTCGGGACGTTTCCGCTCTTCAAGTTCTGGGGGCCGCTGGCGGACATCACCTCCTCCGACTGGATCGCGAAGGCGACGCTGCATGTGATGGAGACGCGGGACCCGACGCTGACGCTCACCTATCTCCCGCATCTCGACTACAACCTGCAGCGGCTCGGGCCGGACCTTTCGCATCCGCGGCTGCAGGCGGATTTGCGGGAGATCGACGCGCTCTGCGGCGACCTGATCGACTTCGCGGAGGCGACGGGGCGGCGCGTGCTCGTCGTCTCGGAATACGGGATCACGAAGGCGACGGATGCGGTGCACATCAACCGGGCGCTGCGCGAGGCGGGGCTGATCCGGGTCAGGCCGGAGGAGTTCGGGCGGGAGATCCTCGATTGCGGGGCCTCGGCGGCCTTCGCGATGGCGGATCACCAGATCGCGCATGTCTATGTGAAGGACGAGGCGATGATCCCGCAGGTGCGGGCGCTGATCGAGGGGCTCGACGGGGTCGAGGGCGTCTGGGCCGGGGCGGAGCGGGCGGCGCTCGGGCTCGATCATCCGCGCTCGGGCGAGATCGTGGCGCTGACGAAGGCGGACCGGTGGTTCAGCTATTACTACTGGCTCGACGAGCGGAAGGCGCCGGATTTCGCCCGCACGGTCGATATCCACCGCAAGCCCGGCTACGACCCGGTGGAGCTGTTCTTCGACCCGGCGCTGTCCGCGCCGAAGCTGAAGGCGGGCTGGACGCTGGCGAAGCGGAAGATGGGGTTCCGGAGCCTGCTCGACGTCATCTCCCCCTCCGCCACGCATCTGGTGAAGGGGACGCACGGGCGGATCACGGACGACCCCTCCGCCGGGCCGCTCGTCATCTCCTCCGAGGCGGGGCTGATGCCGGCGGGGGCGGTGAAGGCGACGGACTTCAAGGCGCTGACGCTCGACCACGTCTTCCGGTGAGGCTGGCGCTCGCCCTTCTCCTCATGGCGGGCGCCGCCGCGGCGGAGGAGGGGTTACGCTGCGCGCCGGATCACCCCGTTCTCTGCGAGAACGTCCACGTTTCCTGCGCCGGGCGGAGCCGCGTTCCGGCGCCGGGCTTCACCGTGCTCTTCTCCGGCCAGCGCGCGGCGGTCGCCTTCGCGGGCGGGGAGGTCTGGGATGCGGGGGTGAGCCGCAGCCATTCGGGCGTCGTCCTGCGCCCGGAGGCGGGGCGGGACTGGGTGCGGCTGGCGCCGGACGGGCGGTTCAGCCTTCGGCGCTATCGGGAGGGCCGGGCGCTGATGGCGGCGGGGGCGTGCCGGAAGGTGGGCTGGCTGAGATGACGCGCAACGCGAGCGTTGCCTGAAAGGCGTTGCTTTCGGGGCAAGGCGCTGACTTCAAAAGGAAAAGCGGGGCCGCGCGCTGCTTCACTCCGGGCCCGGGAGACGCGAATTCC
>JAUHWJ010000407.1 GCA_030424705.1 Alphaproteobacteria bacterium
CGCGGGACGCTCCGCGGTCTTCCCTCCACTTGAGGTGAACGGCTGCCCTCATGTCCCGCGATTGCGGGGTGGGGTTCGGCGCGAAGGTCGGGCCCGGGCCGGAAGCGCCGGCCGAACAAGATGGGTGGGCAGGTCCGGCAGGTTCGCTCAGCCGACCTCCGCTTTTTCCACCGCATCCGGGATGATTATCCCCGGATTCTGCTCGCATCTGTTCATGGTCGAGTCTCCCCCGTCGGCACTGGCGGCGGGAATGTCACAAAAGTGTCGTAATTGAGAATATCTATTCAGATCAGCGCTATAACCCCTCTGCGCACTGTGCGCACACATCCTCACCCGAACCCCTTCCCCGCCTCCGCGTCCCCCAGCCGGATCAGCCGACTGTCCGCTACGGCCGCCTGCCGGTGCTTCACAGCCTCGCGATAGGCCGGGTCCGTGACCATGGCGAGGAAGGCGGCGGCGGAGGGGTAGCGGGCGATAAAGACATGGTCCCAGGCCTCGTCCTCCGGCCCGATCAGCACCGCCTCGAAGACGCCCCGCCAGAGGATCGTCCCTCCGACCTTCGCGAAGATCGGCCCGCTCTCCCGCCCATAGGCGGCGTAGGCCTCCGCCCCGGTCGCCTCGCGCCCATCCGGGTAGTCCGCCCGCTCGCGGAGGCGGACGAGGTTCAGCATGTTGATCGGCTTGTCCCGCGGCAGCGCCTTGAAGGCGTCGAATTGCGGGCGGGTCGGGTCGATGTGCATCGCTGGCTCCGGAACGGAAAGGGCCGCGCCATTCCGGCGCGGCCCCCCTGCCCTGTCAACCCGAAGGACTCAGCCGAGCGCGGCTTCGAGCTCCGGCATGATCTTGAAGAGATCGCCGACGAGGCCGTAATCGGCCACCTGGAAGATCGGCGCCTCCTCGTCCTTGTTGATGGCCACGATGACCTTCGAGTCCTTCATCCCCGCGAGGTGCTGGATCGCGCCGGAGATGCCGACGGCGATGTAGAGCTGCGGGGCGACGACCTTGCCCGTCTGCCCCACCTGCCAGTCGTTCGGCGCGTAGCCCGAGTCCACCGCGGCGCGGGAGGCGCCGACGGCGGCGCCGAGCTTGTCCGCCACCTTCTCGACGATGGAGAAATTCTCCTTCGAGCCGATGCCGCGCCCGCCGGAGATGACAATCTTCGCGGAGGTGAGGTCCGGCCGGTCGGAGGCCTGCACCTTGTCCTCCACGAAGGCGGAAAGCGCCGGGTCCGCCGCGGCGGAGACCGCCTCGACCGGCGCGGAGCCGCCCATCCCCGCCGCGCCGAAGCCGGCGGTGCGGATGGTGAAGACCTTCTTCGCATCCGCGGTCTTGACGACCTGGAGCGCGTTGCCGGCGTAGATCGGCCGCTCGAACGTGTCTGCGCCCTTCACGGCGACGATATCGGAAATCACCATGACGTCGAGCAGCGCCGCGGCGCGCGGCAGGATGTTCTTGCCGTTGGCGGTCGAGGGGGAGGCGATGTGCTCGTAATCCCCGGCAAGCGAGGCGACGAGCGCCGCCGTCGGCTCGGCCAGCATCGCGCCATAGAGCGCGTCGCCCGCATGGAGCACCTTCGCGGCGCCCTCCATCTTCGCGGCCTCGGCGGCGGCCTCGGACGACCCGCAGACGAGGATAGTCACCGGCCCGAGGTCCTTCACCGCGGTCAGCGCCTTCGCGGTCTGGTCGACGGAGAGCGCGCCCCCGGCGACGTCGGCGAGAAGAAGAACGGCCATCAGAGCACCCCCGCTTCGTTCTTGAGCTTGGAGACGAGTTCGGCGACGTCCGCCACCTTCACCCCCGCCTTGCGCGAGGCGGGCTCGGAGGTCGAGACGACGGAGAGGCGGGGGGCGACGTCCACCCCGTAATCCGCCGGCGTCTTCTCATCCAGCGGCTTCTTCTTCGCCTTCATGATGTTCGGCAGCGAGGCGTAGCGCGGCTCGTTGAGACGGAGGTCCACCGACACGACGGCGGGCATCTTCACCGAGATGACCTGGAGCCCGCCATCCACTTCCCGCGTCGCCTTCGCCTGCCCGTTCTCGATCTCGAGTTCGGAGGTGAAGGTCGCCTGCGCCCAGCCGAGAAGGGCGGCGAGCATCTGCCCCGTCGCGTTCATGTCGTTGTCGATCGCCTGCTTGCCGCAGAGGATCAGCCCCGGCTGCTCCTCGTCCGCCACCGCCTTCAGCAGCTTGGCGACGGCGAGTGGCTCGATATCCGTGTTCACGTCGTCCGCTGCGACGATAAGGATCGCGCGGTCCGCGCCCATGGCGAGCGCCGTCCGCAGAGTCTCCTGCGCCTGCTTCACGCCGATGGAGACGGCGACGATCTCCTCCGCCTTGCCGGCCTCCTTCAGACGGATGGCCTGCTCGACCGCGATCTCGTCGAACGGGTTCATCGACATCTTCACATTCGCGAGATCGACGCCCGATCCGTCCGCCTTCACGCGGACCTTCACGTTGTAGTCGATCACGCGCTTGACCGGCACCAGCACCTTCATGCGCGTCTCTCCTTGTCGCGCCCCTCCCGGGGCGATTCACTTTGCGGCGGTTCTACGCCGCTTCCGCCTGCGGGTCATCGCCTGAATCCGGCCTTTCCGGAGCCGAATCGCCGCTTCGATGAGTTCCGACTTACTTGACGTTAACGTAAGCGTCAATAATCAACCCTTCGCCGCTCCGCCGCTTCGGGCTACCGTTCCGGATGAAGACACGGGAGCCCACGCCATGAAACGCAAGTCCGCCGCCGATTTCGACCCGTTCATTCTCGAACTCTTCGACGGCTACGTGCACGGCCGCGTCACGCGCCGGGAGTTTCTGGACCGTGCCGGCGCGGTCGTCGGCGTCGCGGCGGCGGCCGCCGCGCTCGCGGCGCTCTCGCCCGACTACGCCCGTGCGAATCAGGTTCCGCCCGACGATCCGGCGATCGAGTGGAGCCGCGTCGAATACCCCTCCCCCGAGGGGCACGGCGCGATCCGTGGCCTGATGGCGAGGCCTGTCGGCGCCGCCGGCCCGCTCCCCGCCGTCCTCGTCGTCCACGAAAACCGGGGGCTCAACCCCTATATCGAGGATGTGGTGCGGCGGACGGCGAAGGCCGGCTTCCTCGCCCTCGGGCCGGACGGCCTCTCCCCGCTTGGCGGCTATCCGGGGACGGACGAACAAGGACGCGAGATGCAGGCAAGTCTCGACCCCGCGAAGCTGATGGAGGACTTCTTCGCAGGCTTCGAGCATCTGCTGACGCATCCCCGGAGCACGGGGAAGGTCGGCGCGGTCGGTTTCTGCTATGGCGGCGGGGTATGCAACGCGCTCGCGGCGAACTACCCGGAGATGTCGGCTTCCGTTCCCTATTACGGTCGGCAGG
>JAUHWJ010000408.1 GCA_030424705.1 Alphaproteobacteria bacterium
CACCGCGACGTGAAGGTGGAGTTCTCCCTCATCAACCGCTCCCCCGACGTGCCGATGGCGCGGCTGATCGACGAGGGGGAGCTGCGCGAGCAGCTCGACCATATCCGCTCCCTCTCCCTCAGCCGGGGGGAGAGCACATGGCTCCGCGGCAACACCTTCTACGGCAAGCGCTGGATGTTCGGGCCGGACTTTATGGAATGGTTCGAGGGCCTGCGCCTGCCACCCTATCACCTCGAGCGGCGGGGGGACCAGTACGAGCTGACCTTCGAGGGCGCCTGGCCCGAGGTGATGATGTGGGAGGTGCCGGCCCTCGCCGTGCTGATGGAGCTGCGCGGCCGCGCGGTGCTGAAGGGGATGGGGCAGTTCGAGCTCCAGGTGCTCTACGCCCGCGCGATGGCCCGGCTCTGGGAGAAGATCGAGCGGCTGCGCCCGCTCGAACGCCTCGCCATCGCCGATTTCGGCACGCGGCGGCGGCATTCCTTCCTCTGGCAGGACTGGTGCGTGCAGGCGATGCTGGAAGGGCTCGGCCCCCGCTTCACCGGCACCTCCAACTGCCTCATCGCGATGCGGCGGGAGGTGGAGGCGATCGGCACCAATGCGCATGAACTGCCGATGGTCTACGCCGCGCTCGCCGGGCGGGACGGGGACGACGCGGCGCTCGCCGCCGCGCCTTACCGGGTGCTGGACGACTGGCGGAAGGATTATGACGGGAATCTCCTCATCGTCCTGCCCGACACCTTCTCCTCAGCCGCCTTCTTCGCCCGCGCGCCGGAATGGCTGGCGGGATGGACCGGCGTGCGGATCGACAGCGGAGACCCGTTCGCCGCGGCGGAGGCGGTGATCGAGTGGTGGAAGGCGCATGGCCAGAACCCGAAGGAGAAGCGGATCATCTTCTCCGACGGGCTCGACGTGGACCTGATCGGGCGGCTCCACGCCGCCTTCGCCCACCGCGTCACGCTCTCCTTCGGCTGGGGCACGCTGCTGACCAACGATTTCCGCGGCCTGGCGGGGGACGCGCTCGCGCCCTTCTCGCTCGTCTGCAAGGCCGTGGGCGCGGAAGGATTGCCGACGGTGAAGCTCTCCGACAATCCGGTGAAGGCGACGGGCGAGCCCGCGGAGGTGGAGCGCTATCGCCGCGTCTTCGGCGTCGGCGCGCAGCAGCCGATGGCGGTGACGGTCTGACAAAAAAAGCGCGGCCCCGTGGGGCGCGCGCGAGTCGAACGGTCTTCGAGGGACAGTGAAAGGATGATGCGTGGGCGATGCGGCGCCCGCCGGGCGCGAATATGGCCAAAGAAAGGCGAAAGCACTTCAACCTGGAGGCGAGCGACCTGACAATGGCAAGCAAGATTTACCTTTTGATTCAAGGTAGATTTCTACCCAAAGATGATTGCGCCAGAGCCGGGAACGCCACTCTAAGTCGTTGAAATAGTTAACGATTGGTGTATTTTCAACGCGGGTGGGTTGTGCAGTGCGTTGTTTCCGACTCCAACCACGTGGGAGCATCCTCCATGAGAGTTTTTCGAAGTCTTGTATTCGCAGCAGCGGTCGCCGGCGCCGCGGCATCCGCGCAGGCGGCGACGTTCGGCTTCACCAACATCACCAACAACAACGCCGGCGACGCGGCGATCGGCGAGGCGCAGTTCTCGCTTGACGTGACGGACGCCGGCGGCGGCCTCGTCGACTTCACCTTCGTCAACGCCGGGCCGGCGCAATCGACGATGGCGACGCTCTACTTCGACGACGCCGCAGGGCTAATCGACTCCATCGCGCTCAACAATGTCGGCGGGCCGGTCTTCTCCCTCGGGGCGACGCCGCCCGTATTACCGGGCGGAAACGGCGGGCCGGTGTTCTTCAACACCGATTTCGGCGCCACGGCTTCGCCGCCGCCGCCCTCCAGCGGCGTCACGGCGGGCGAATCCTACACGATAACGGCGACCCTTCTGGCGGGGTTCGACTTCGACGACGTGATCGCCGCGCTCAGCGTCGCCGATATCTCCGAAGCCCTGCGTGTCGGCGTGCACGCCATAGCCTTCACCTCCGGCGGCTCGGAGAGCTTCATCACCGGGGATTCCGCGGTCATCCCGCTCCCCGCTGCTGGCTGGCTCCTCCTCACCGGCCTCGCCGGGCTCGGCTTCGCCGCGAAGCGGCGCAAGGCGGCCTGAGGTCAGGCCAGCGGACCTCGAAACGGCCCCGCCTCTGCGGGGCCGTTTTCGGTTCGGGCGGAGCCTTGAGGCCCGTTTGCAACAGGTCGCGGTTCTCTCATGCGCCCTTCGGCCTGCCCGAATTCCGCCGCAATCGACCTGTACCGAACAATTCGCCGCGTGTTGAATGGTTCCGCGGCGCGTGCGGGCCCGCGCAGGCCCGCTTGTGGGACAGACAATCATGCCTTCCTCGCGGTTCGTCGTGCTGCGCGGCGTTGCGCTTTCTTTCGTTCTCGGCGCGGCCGCGAACGCCTCCACCCTCTCCTTCTATGACGACGCCTCCGTCCCTTCCGGCCTGCGCTTCACGCTCGGCTGCGGCGCGGCGGCGACGGACAGTTGCGCCGGCAAGGCGGTCGCCCTCAAGGGCGCGCCGGGCCTTTTCGACGCGGCGACCGGCCAGATGTTCGATCTCGGCAATTCGGGCGACGCGACGGAGCTCGGCTTCGTGAACGACAACCTGTTCTCAGGCGACGCGTCTCCGGCCGCGCATGGCGGGAAGGACGAGCTCGGAATCGCCACCATCGTCACCAACGCGCTCTACATCCTCGTGAAAACGGGCGGCGGCGGGACGGGCGATGCGACGGCGCCGGCGGCGACCGGCACGAAGGACAAAGGCGCGAAGGCGGCGGACAAGCCGAAGCTCGCCACCGCGATCATCAGGAACCTCACGGGCGGCTCCCTGACGCTCACCTTCGCCGCGGCGGTCAACGGCGCCGGCCTCAGCCATTACAGCTTCTTCGGAACGACGACGCCGAACGCCGTCATCGACCCGGACCCTGTCGCGCAGGTTCCGCTTCCGGCGGCGGGCTGGCTCCTCCTCACCAGCCTCGCCGGGCTCGGCTTCGCCGCAAAGCGGCGCAAGGCCGCTTGAAGCCGAAGCGGCCCCGCCCCGGCGGGGCCGCGCCTTCAGCCGATCTCCTCGGTCTTCGACGCCTCGCGCTCCTCGTCCCGCAGCCGGTGCAGATGCGCGATGAAGTAGCGCGTGGTCGCGCTGTCCACCGTCCGCTGCGAGGCGGCCTTCCAGGCGTCATAGGCCTTGGCGTAGTTGGGGAAGATCCCGACGATGTCGAGATTGTCCGGATCGGCGAATTCGGTCCGGCTCGCGTCCTTGAGCTCGCCCCCGAAGACGAGGTGAAGGCGGACGGG
>JAUHWJ010000409.1 GCA_030424705.1 Alphaproteobacteria bacterium
CGAAGAATTCGCGCAACCACACGCAATGCGACTCGCTGCTGATCGGGAGCAACTGCGGGGCGCATACGGTTCCCTATATCGAGGTGCGCAACAATTCCTCCCGCGTCGAGCATGAGGCGACGACGTCCAAGGTGGACGAGGACCAGCTCTTCTATTGCCGCCAGCGCGGCATGGACGAGGAGGAGGCGGTGGCGCTCGTGGTAAACGGATTCTGCAAGGAAGTGCTTCAGGCGCTGCCGATGGAGTTCGCCGTCGAGGCGCAGAAGCTGGTCGCGATCTCGCTGGAAGGATCAGTCGGATGATGGCCGTCGTCGAAAGGCCGAAGCGGGCGGAGGCGCCGCCGCGCTTCGCGCTGGGCCATGCCAGCCGGCTCGGCCTCACGCTCCGCATGAAGCTGCTGATCGCGGCGCATGTGGTGATCTTCATCGCGAGCCAGGTGGTGGACGAGTTCGTCGACTGGCTGGCGCTGGAGATCGGCCTCCTGCCCGCGCAGGCGGCGGTGCTCGAAGTCACGATCGGGCTCGTGCTCTTCCTGCTCTGGACGGCCTGCATGCTGGGCTGGGTCCGTAACGGCGACACGAAATAGCGACGCTGCGGCGCAGGGCCGAGCGTTCAGTCGGGACAGGGCGATGATCGTCACCACCACCTCCGCCATCGAAGGCCGGCGCATCACATCCTATCGCGGGATCGTGGTGGGCGAGGCGATCATGGGCGCGAACATCGTGCGGGATTTCTTCGCCGGGATCACGGACATCGTGGGCGGCCGCTCCGGCGCCTACGAGGCGAAGCTGCGCGATGCACGGGAGACGGCCTTCGCGGAGCTGGAGGCGGAGGCGCGGAAGCTCGGGGCGGATGCGGTCGTAGGCGTCGACCTCGACTATGAGGTCGTGGGCGAATCGATGCTCATGGTCTCCGTCTCCGGCACAGCGGTTTCGACGGAGCCGGCATGAGCCGAGGCGAATCAATCGTTATCATCGCGCCAGCGAAAGCGGGCGATCGCGGCAATTCGAGTCGACCTTTAACGACTTGCTTTCGTGATGCTTTCGCGATTAACGCGATGAAAAGGCGCGTCGATGCAGGACTCGCTCCGTGCGCGGTGGGACGGCTCCATTCCGGGGCGGCCGCGCCGGGGAGAATCCCTGATGCTGGACCAACCGAAACTCGACAATTCGACCAACGAGGGCGGCGGCGCCCGCTTCATCTCCGATGTGGCGCGCCTCGCCATCGCCTCCACCGTGGTGCGGCTGGAGAGCCTGGACGCGGACCCGATCTTCCGCGTGGCGCTGGCCGAGGCGGGCGTGCGGGACTTCTCGCATTGCATGGCCGAGCGCTTTCCGGAGCTGCGCGCCCAGATCGCGACCAAGTTCGAAGAAATGGCGGCCGAGATCAGATCGGGCGCGAAACGCGACATGCAGCGGCCTGCAGGGGCCGCGGCGCAAGGAGGACGTGACGATGCTGAAAGTCCGCGATCTCAGGGTTTCCCTGGCGGAGGAGCCAAAGCAGATTCTGAAAGGTCTGACTTTGGACGTGGAGCCGGGGACGGTTCACGCGATCATGGGACCGAACGGTTCCGGAAAGTCGACGCTCTCCTATCTGCTGGCCGGGCGTGAAGGCTATGTTGTCGATGGCGGCTCCGCGGAACTCGACGGGGCCGACCTTCTGACGATGGAACCGGAGGAACGGGCCGCCGCCGGCCTGTTCCTCGCCTTCCAGTACCCGGTGGAGATCCCCGGCGTCGGCAACATGACCTTCCTCCGGACGGCGCTGAACGCCCAGAGGAAGGCGCGCGGCGAGCCGGAGATCGACGCCGGGTCCTTCCTCAAGCTGGTGCGGGAGAAGGCGAAGGCGCTGAAGATCGACGCGGAGATGCTGAAGCGCCCCGTCAATGTCGGCTTCTCGGGCGGCGAGAAGAAGCGCAACGAAATCCTCCAGATGGCCGTGCTCGAGCCGAAGATGTGCATCCTCGACGAGACCGACAGCGGGCTCGACGTCGACGCGATGAAGCTCGTCTCCGACGGGGTCAACGCGCTCCGCGACGAGGGGCGGGCCTTCCTCGTCATCACCCATTACCAGCGCCTGCTGGACCATATCCGCCCCGATGTGGTGCACATCCTCGCGGATGGCCGCATCGTGCAGACGGGCGGGCCCGAGCTCGCGCTCGAAGTGGAGACGAACGGCTACGCCGACATCCTCGGGCGGGTGGCGTGATGGCGGCGCTCCCGCAGGCGAAGGCGGAGGGGGCGGAGGCGCTGCTCGCCGCCCGGCCCGCTCCGGCGAAGGGCGCGCCCTGGGCGGAGGCGGCGCGGGAGTCGGCGCGGGGCCGGCTCCGCGCGGCCGGCGCTCCGGCGCGGCGCGACGAATACTGGCGCTTCACCGACCCGGCGCCGCTTCTGGCCGAGGGGCCGCGCGCGGCGGCGCTGCCGGTCGAGGAGGTTCAGGTCTTCGACGAGGTGGATGCGCTCCGGCTCGTCTTCGTGGACGGCGTGTTCCGCGCCGATCTCTCGGACGATCCGCGCCTCGACGGGGTGGAGATCCAGCCGCTTTCGGCCGCGCTCGCGGCGGATATCCACTGGGCGCGCGGGCTTTACGGGGCGCTGGAGGCGGCGGGGCAGAACCCGGTTCCCCGCCCGCTCGCCGCGCTCAACACGGCGCAGGCCGATACGGGCTTCGCGATCCGGGTGACGGGGCGGCCGGCCCGCCCGATCCATCTCCGTTATCTCCACGAAGCGGAAGGCTCGGAGGCGATGATCCGCCACATCGTCCGGCTCGAAGCCGGGGCCGAGGCGACTCTTCTGGAGAACGGCCCGGCGGCGGCGCGCTTCAACAAGGCCATGGAGATCGAGCTCGGCGAGGGCGCCTCGCTCCACCATGTCCGCGCGCAAGGTAGGGACCATGACCGCCTCGCCGCCACCCATGTCTTCGCCCGGCTCGCCGCCCGCGCGGCCTATCGCGGCTTCACGCTGACGACGAACGGGCGGCTTACCCGCAACGAGGTCGTTCTCGACCTCGCGGGGGAGGGCGCGAAGGGCCATGTCGCGGGCGCGGCCATCGGCGCGGCGGGCTTCCACCATGACGACACCGTGTTCGTCACCCATTCGGCCGCGCATTGCGAGAGCCGGCAGGTCTTCAAGAAGGTGCTGAAGTCCGGCGCCCGGGGCGTGTTCCAGGGGAAGATCCTCGTGAAGCCCGGCGCGCAGAAGACGGACGGATATCAGATCAGCCAGGCGCTGCTGCTCGACGACGATGCGGAGTTCAACGCGAAGCCCGAGCTGGAGATCTATGCGGACGACGTCGCCTGCTCCCACGGCTCGACCTCGGGCGCGGTGGACGAGGACGTT
>JAUHWJ010000410.1 GCA_030424705.1 Alphaproteobacteria bacterium
CACGTAGTACTTGTTGATCCAGGGCGGTACGAAGAGCAGCGGGCGGGACCAGACGGTTTCCGTCTTCGGCGCATACTGGATGAGTTCGAGGACGTTGTTGCGCCAGACGACGGCGCCCTCCGTCAGCGCCATGTTCTCGCCGACCTTGAAGGCCTTCATGTCGGTCTGGCTGATGATGAGCTTGCCCTTCCCGCGCGCCACGTCCTTGGCCAGCGCCTCCACCCCGCGGACGAGGTTGGCGCCCTTCTCCTCGATCGTCGCGCGCAGCACCTCGGGGTTGGTGCTGGCGAAGTTGGAGGGGCTCATCGCCTCCATGATGTTGCGCATGTAGAAGTCGAGCTTCCGCCGGTCCCGCTCCGGCATGTCGCCGATCTCGTGCGCCACGTCCCGCGCCCAGCGGGAGGTGAGGAGATAGGCCTGCTTCATGTAGTTGAAGACCTGGTTCTCGCTCCATTCCCGGTCCGCGAAGCGCTTGTCGCCCTTGTCGGGCTCCACGAGCGGCTCCGCCTTCTCGGCGCCGACCCAGCCCATCATCGTCCGCCGCCAGAGTTCGGCCTGCTGGATCCAGAGTTCGAGGGATTTCTCGGCCAGCTCCCGCGGATGGTTGAGCATCTCCTTCGTCAGCCCGACGAAGACGGGCGTGACGTTCAGCGGGTCGGCATGCGGGCGGCTCTCGTCTTTCGCCGAGGCCTCGACCATCCGCGCCCAGACTTCCTGGCTGCGCTGCATCACGACCGCCATGTTCGCGGCGAATTCGGCGCTCTCCTCCACGCCGGGAAGGTCGGCGGGCGAATGCGGCGGGGTCTTCACCGGGCTCTGGCTCATCCTCGTCTCTCCCTTCGGCGCTTCGCGCCCCATGTCGCGCCGCTCTGGCGGCGTCGCTCGTGGCCCGTTAGTCTTTTTCCGAGCATAACACGAGGCCCGGATGGCGCATCTCAAGAACGGCGCGCGCGGCGCGTATCTCAGCTTCGCGCTTGTGGCGAGCGGTCCTCTCGTCGCAGCGCTCCCGGGTTGCACGGGGACGGGGCCGGAGATTTTCGACCGGCTGCCGCCTTCCGGCGCCGCGGAGGCGGACTGGCCGCGCCTGGCGGACATCCCGCCCGCCCCGCCGCAGGGCGTCTATACCGACGCCGCGCCGGACCCGGAGCGGGGGGAGGCCGTCCAGCGCGACCTCGCCGCCGCGCTGGTGGATGCGGAGCGGCGGCGCGCGGCGATTTCCGGGCCGGTGCGCTGATCTCCGCCGGATTACGCTTACGTTAACGTAAATACCTTGGGCCCGGCGCGAATCGGGCGCCGTTTCGCCTTGATCGGGGTCCATCTCCCCGCTCGAACGAAGCGGCGCGCGGCGTCGCGGTTCGAAAGGGCGGTGTAATGCGTTTCTTGGCGATCAGGGTGGCGGCGCAGGCGGCGCTCGCAGGTCTTCTCCTCTCCGGCGCGGCGTCGGCCGCGACGGTCGGCTTCGACGGCGGCGCGCCGAAGAAGGGCGAGGTCTACGCCGAGGGCGGCTTCCTCTTCGGCGAGATCCGCATCGTGAACGGAAACTGCCTCGCGGGCTCCTGCGCCGCGCTGAACGACAACGAATCCTTCACGATGAGCCGGGCCGACGGCGCGCTTTTCGACCTCTCGGAAATCGGCTTCTCCCTGCTCGGCGAGGGGAAGGTGGTCCGCGCGCGGGACAAGACGCCGTCGCAGGCGGGCGGCAACGCCCTGACGCTCACCACCGATCAGGCCGTCAGCGTCTCGTTCTCGACTTCGGAGTTCAGGCACAACAAGGATCACGTCGTCTCGCTCGACCCGAAGCTCTTCACCGGGCTCCGCTCCATCACCTTCTCGACCGGGGCTGGCGGGAACGTCCGCCTCGACAACGTCTTCGCCGCCTCCGCCGCCTCGTCGAACGCCCAGGCGCCTGCGGTGCCCCTGCCGGCGACGGCGTGGCTCCTCCTCGGCGGCCTCGGCGCGCTCGGTGTCCTGAGGCGGCGCCCGAAAGCCTGATTGCGGGGCGGGCCCTCCGGCGGTAGACACGCCTCTCCGCCGGAACGGGGCCCGCCATGAAAGAAGAGTTCCACCGCATCAAACGCCTCCCGCCCTATGTCTTCGCGGAGGTGAACCGGCTGAAGGCCGAGTATCGCGCCGCCGGGGTGGACATCATCGATTTCGGGATGGGCAACCCGGACATGGACACGCCCTCCCACATCGTCGAGAAGCTGATCGAGACGGTGCGGAAGCCGCGAACCCACCGCTATTCCGCCTCCAAGGGCGTCGCCGGCCTCCGCCGCGCCGAGGCCGGCTACTACGAGCGCCGCTTCGGCGTGAAGCTCGACCCAGAGACGGAGGTGATCGCCACCCTCGGCTCGAAGGAGGGGCTGGCCAACCTCGCCATGGCCATCACCGCGCCGGGGGACGTGATCCTCTCCCCCAACCCCTCCTACCCGATCCACCCCTACGGCTTCATGATCGCCGGCGCCGCGCTCCGCCACATCCCGGCGCTGCACGAAGGGCGGTTCGACCCCGAGGCCTACATGCGGAGCCTCGACCGCGCGGTGATGCACTCCGTGCCGAAGCCCGCCGCGCTCATCGTCTCCTTCCCCTCGAACCCGACCGCGCAGGTCTGCGATCTCGACTTCTACCGGGAGGTCGTGGCCTTCGCGAAGAAGCACGAGATCTGGGTGCTCTCCGACCTCGCCTATTCGGAGATCTATTTCGACGGGAACCCGCCGCCCTCCATCCTCCAGGTCGAGGGCGCGAAGGAGGTGGCGGTGGAGTTCACGTCCCTGTCCAAGACCTACGCCATGCCCGGCTGGCGCATGGGCTTCGCGCAGGGCAACGCCCGGCTCGTCGGCGCGCTGACGCGCATCAAGTCCTATCTCGATTACGGCGCCTTCACGCCGGTGCAGGTCGCCGCCGCGGCGGCGCTGAACGGCCCGCAGGACTGCGTGGAGGAGATCCGCGGCATCTACCGCTCCCGGCGGGACGTGCTCGTCTCCTCCATGGAGGCCGCGGGCTGGGCCATCCCCTCGCCCCCCGCCACGATGTTCGCCTGGGCGCCCGTCCCGCCCGCCTTCGAGGCGCTGGGCTCGATGGGCTTCTCCCGCATCCTGCTGAAGGAGGCGGGCGTCGCCGTCTCCCCCGGCGTCGGCTTCGGGGAATACGGGGAGGGCTATGTGCGCCTCGGCCTCGTCGAGAACGAACAGCGCATCCGCCAGGCGGCGCGCGGCGTGAAGCGCGTGATCGCCCGCGCGGCGGAGCTGATCGCGGAGGATGAGGCTTCGCGCCAGAACGGGAAGAGAGCATGACAGAACCCCTCCGCATCGGCCTCGCCGGCCTCGGCACCGTCGGCG
>JAUHWJ010000411.1 GCA_030424705.1 Alphaproteobacteria bacterium
CCGGCTGGGCTCCGGAACCGACGCCGCCGGCGCTCGACGCCGCGCTCGCCGCGCTCTTCGCCGCCCTGGCGGCGTTCGCCGGGCTCCGCCTCGCCCCGGCGCGTGCGGCGGCGGCGGCGGCGGGGCTCGCTGCGCTCGGCTTCGCCGGGGCTGCGGCGGCCCTCGAGGCCGGCGTTCTCGCCCCGGCGGCGCGGCCCGGCCTCGCCGCGCTCCTCGGCTTCGGGCTCGGTTGGGCCGGGCGGCTCCTGCTGCTCGACCGTCGAGCCCGCGCGCTCCGCGACAGCTTCTCCCGCTACCTTGCGCCCGCTCTTGTCGACCGGATGCTGAGCCAGGAGCGTCTGCCCGCCCTCGAAGGGGAGCCGCGGGAGGTGACAGTGATGTTCGCCGACCTCTCCGGCTTCACCGCGCTCTCGGAGAAGGTGAACAGCGGCGAGCTGGAGGCGACGGTGCTGACGGCGACCGTCAACGCCTATCTCTCGATCATCGCGGCCGAGGTCGAACGCTCCGGCGGCTATGTGGACAAGTTTATCGGCGACGCTGTGATGGCGCTCTGGAACGCGCCGGTTGAGGCGCCGGACCATGCGCGCGCTGCGGTGCGCGCCGCCGTCGCGATCCGGGAGCTGGTGCCCGCCGCCGGGCAGAGGGACCGCGCGCGGAACCTGCCCGCCTTCGCCGTGAAGATCGGGGTGAACGCCGGGCCTGCCATCGTCGGCAATGTCGGCACGGAGACCCGGATGAACTACACGGCGATCGGCGACGCGGTGAACCTCGCCGCCCGGCTCGAAGGGCTCTGCTCGGCCTTCGGGACGGAGATCGTCCTCGGCCCGTGCGTCGCCGCCGCGTCTGCGGAAGACTTCGACATGCTGGAGATCGCCCCGATCCGGGTCAAGGGCCGGCGGGAGCCCGCCAGCGTCTTCACGCCGCTCGCGAAAGGGGCGGAGCCGGCGCGCATCGCCGCCTTCGCCGCCGCCCTCGCGTTCTGGCGCGACGCCCGGTTCGGGGAGGCCGCCGCCGCATGGGAGGCGCTGACGGAGGGGGAGTGGCCCGGCGCGGGAGCCGCCGCGGCGATGGGTCGCTTCGCGCGGGACGCCGCCGAAGGCCCGCCCCCGCCGCCGGACTGGGACGGAGCGGTGACGATGACGGCGAAGTGAGCCCGCCCTACCGGGTCGTGTAGATCGACGTGACGCCGATCCGGTGCCCGCCCTGCGCCGCCTCGGCCTGCAGGAGCGCGACGAAATCCTCCGCATCCCGCCCGCCGCGCTCCAGCGTCTCGCGCAGCGCGTCCGGCCGCTCCGCCGAGAGAATCGCGACGACGTGATCGGCGCCGATAGGGTGCGTCACCTCCACCTCTCCGATCCGCTGGCGGCCCTCGCCTGCGCGCACCCGGTCGGCGCCGGAGGCGACGTCGCGCACATCGGGGAAGACGAACTGCACCCGCCCGTCCGAGGCGAGGTTGACGATGGTGAGCCAGGCGTCAGCCTCCGCCGGCCGGCCGACTGAGAGCGTGACATAGGCGCCGAGCCGGTGGCGCCCGTGGTCGGGCTCTATAAGCAGCTCCGCATGCCTGCGCGCGCTCCAGCCGGTCAGCCGCCGCGCCGCGCGCCACGTCGTCAGCGCGCGGGCGAGCGCCGCGCGGTCATGCACGGTGGCGACGAGATCGGCGCTTCGCCGGTCGATCAGCTCGCCCGCCTCCGCATCCCAGATCAGATCCGCGGCCTCCCGCGCCTCCGCCCAGGCGCCGCCGGGGCCGAGATCGCCCTCCGCCTCCGCTCCGAGCGGGTGGACAAGCGCCGGCCGGTCGACCTCCGGGGAACCGTGGTCCGGAGGCGCGATCCTGCCCGGCGGGCGCGCAGAGGCGGGGATGACCGCCGCCTCCGCCCCGATCCGGGTGGAGCGGAAGGTCACAGAAGGGGTCTGCCGCCCGGCGGAAAGCGCCCGCGCCTGCGCGCGGACATAGGCGCGGAACTCCGAAAGCGGCATGTCCGGCCCCCCGAAGCCCTGCGCCCCGTCGATGGCGCGCGCGACGGTCCAGCTCAGCGCGCCGCGGGGAACGCCGTCGATCTCCACTTCCGGAATCTGCTCTTCGTCCCGCGCCGCGGCGACGAAGACGATGTTGTCCGCGCCGGTCAGGTCCAGCCCCTTCGTCTCCGCGCCCGGCCTCGGCAGCGGGTCCTCCCCGATCCGCCCGATCCCGCCGAACCGGGTCACGAGCGGCGCGCCGCGCGGGTCGCCCGCGCGGGTCATCGTGCCGCTGTGGCAGGAATCGACGATGACGAGCGCGCGGGCCTCGGGGTGGACCTTCGCCAGAAGCGCGCCGATCTCGTTGTCGCGGAGCCGCTCGCCCGCCGCCGGGCCCGTAAAGTCGAACCCGGCGAAGACGATGGTCTCGTCCTTCCCGTCCTCCTCGTCGCCCGGGATCGCCTCGGGCTCCTGCAGCCCGTGGCCGGCATAGGAGAAGACGAACATGTCCCCCGGCCCCGCCTTCGCCGCCTGCCGTTCGAAGGCGGCGATCACCGCCGCGCGCGACGCCTCCCCGTCGACGAGGAGTTCGACCTCCGCGCCGAGTCGGCGGAAAGTTTCCGCCAGGTCCCGCGCGTCGTTCGCCGCGCCGCCGAGCGGGGGGAGATGGCGATAGGCGTCCACCCCCACCACCACCGCGTGAATCTCCGCCGCCGCCGGAGCGGCCGCGAGACAGGCGAGAAGGGCGAGTGGCCGGAGCGCGCGCATGGGGCGAGAGTGCCAGCCCTACGCCGCGCCGCCAAGGCCGGGGCGGGCGCGAACGTGATGGATCGCGCATCCGTGCTCGGGCATGGTCCCGCAATGATCCTTCTCCGCGCGCTCCTCCTTCTCCTCCTCACGCCCCTCGCCGCCGAAGCCTGCGGCGCGGAGGCGCACTGCGAGGCTGGCGGCGGCGCCTATCTGGCGGAAGTCCCGCCCGGCGCCGGCCCGCATCCTGCGCTGATCCTCCTCCACGGCTATGGCGGCACGGGAGCCGGAATGCTCCGCAACCGGGCGTTGGTGGAGGCCGCGCTCGAGCGCGGCTACGCCGTCCTCGCCCCGCAGGGCGCGCCGCGCGAGGAGGGGGACCGGGGCGGCGCCTGGAACAGCTTCGCCAGCCCGGAACGGCGGGACGACATCGCGTTTCTCGCCGCCGTGGCGGAGGATGCCGCCGCGCGATTCGCGCTCGACCGCGGGCGCATGCTCCTAGCCGGGTTTTCCGGCGGCGGAATGATGGCCTGGCGCGTCGCCTGCGACGCGCCCGAAGCCTTCGCCGCCTATGCGCCGGTGGCGGGCCTCCTCTGGCGACCTTTGCCGGAGGCCTGCGCCGGCCCCGTCT
>JAUHWJ010000412.1 GCA_030424705.1 Alphaproteobacteria bacterium
CCTTCCCCGGCTTCCCGACCGACCTTCAGGCCCAGATGATGACACTGCTGACGCTGGCGGAGGGGAAAAGCCGGATCGAGGAGACGATCTTCGAGAACCGCTTCATGCATGTCCCCGAACTCGCGCGCATGGGCGCGCGGATCGAGGTGGAGGGCGGCGTCGCGACCGTCAGCGGCGTTTCCGCGCTCAAGGGCGCGCCGGTGATGGCCTCCGACCTCCGCGCCTCGGCCTCGCTCGTCCTCGCCGGGCTTGCGGCGGAGGGGGAAACCGTGGTCTCTCGCGTCTACCATCTCGACCGCGGCTATGAGCGGGTGGAGGAAAAGCTCTCCGCCTGCGGCGCGCGGATCGAGCGGATCGGCGGGTAGGCGTGGTTCAGGACGCGACATTCGAGGACGGGAAGGGCGAAGGTCCGCTCCGCCTCCGCGCTGAAAGCGCGGACGACCTCGCCGTGCTCTCCGCGCTTGTGCAGGATGCGGTCGGCAAGGTCGCGAACGTCCAGTATGCGCCGCGCCGCCGCCGCTTCTCCCTCCTCCTCTACCGTTTCCGCTGGGAGGACGAGGCGCGCGCGAAGCGGGAGCGGCGGCCCTTCGAGCGCGTCGCCGCCGCGCTGACGGTGGACGACGTGCTCCGCGTCCGCGCCGCCGGGCTCGACCCGCGGGAGAAGGAGGCGGTGTTCAACCTTCTCGGCCTCACCTTCGAGCCGGGGGAGGACGGCGCGGGCCGGCTCGTCCTCGCCTGTTCCGGCGGCGTCACGCTTTCGCTCGACGTGGAATGCCTCTCGGTCGGCCTCGTCGATCTCACCCGGCCCTGGGCGGCGGGCGGGCAGCCGCAGCATTTCTGAGCGTCGAAGAGGGCGTTGAACCGGGCCTCCGCGCGGCCTAAAGGGCGGGCGACAGAAGGGAAGACAGCCGCCATGCCGCTCCGCCTCGACGCATCAGCCCCGGATTTCGAAGCCCGCTTCGTCGCCTTTCTCGACGCGAAGCGGGAGGCCGAGGCGGATGTGGACGAGGCGGCGGCCGCGATCATCGCCGATGTCCGCGCCCGCGGGATCGACGCCGTGCTGGAGCTCACCGCCCGGTTCGACGGCTTCGCGCCGGATGCGGAGAGCCTCCGCGTGACGGAGGCGGAGGTCGACGAGGCCTGCGCCGCCGTCCCCGCCCCGCAGCGGGAGGCGCTGGAGCGCGCCGCCGCGCGCATCCGCGCCTATCACGAGCGGCAGCTCCCCGCCGCCGAAAGCTGGACGGACGGGGCCGGCGCGACGCTCGGCTGGCGCTGGACGGCGGTGGAGAGCGCCGGGCTCTACGTGCCCGGCGGGCTCGCCTCCTATCCCTCCTCCGTGCTGATGAACGCCATCCCCGCCCGCGTCGCCGGGGTGGAGCGGCTCGTCATCGCCGCGCCGACGCCGGGCGGGAAGGCTAACCCGCTCGTCCTTTTGGCCGCGCGGCTTTCGGGCGTAACGGAGATCTGGCGGATGGGCGGGGCGCAGGCCGTGGCCGCGCTCGCCTGGGGCGCCGGGCCGATCCGGCCGGTGGACAAGATCACCGGCCCCGGCAACGCCTATGTGGCGGCGGCGAAGCGGCGCGTCTTCGGCAAGGTCGGGATCGACATGATCGCCGGCCCCTCCGAGGTGCTGATCATCGCGGACAAGGACAACGAGCCGGACTGGGTGGCGCTCGACCTGCTCGCTCAGGCCGAGCATGACGAGAGCGCCCAGTCGATCCTCATCACCGACGACGCGACCTTCGCCGACGCCGTCTCCGCGGCGGTCGAGGCGCGGCTCGAAACGCTCGCCCGCCGCGCCATCGCCGGGGCGAGCTGGCGGGACCATGGGGCGATTATCCTCGTCCCCTCGCTCGACGCCGCGCCCGCGCTGGCGGACAGGATCGCCGCGGAGCATCTGGAGATCATGACGGCGGAGCCGGAGGCGCTGGCGGCGCGCATCCGGCACGCGGGGGCGATCTTCCTCGGCGCGCATACGCCGGAGGCGATCGGCGATTATGTCGGCGGGCCGAACCATGTGCTGCCGACGGCGCGTTCCGCCCGCTTCTCCTCCGGCCTCTCCGTGCTCGACTTCATGAAGCGCACGACGCTCCAGCGCCTCTCCCCCGGCGCCCTCGCCGCGATCGGGCCGGACGCTGCGGTTCTGGCGGAGGCGGAGGGATTGGAGGCGCACGGGCTTTCCGTCCTCGCGCGGCTGGCCGTGCTCAACGAAGGGGGGAGACATGGCTGAGGCGAACCGCATCCTCTCCATCGAACTGGACGATTCCGGCCTTCCCGCCCCCACCGCCGAGGTGGAGCAGGAGCGGAAGGTCGCGATCTTCGACCTTCTGGAGGAGAACGAATTCATTCTGCCGGGCCGCGGCGACGGGCCCTGGCGGCTCTTCCTCTCCGTGCAGGACCGGCGGCTCGTCTTCGACGTGAAGACGGAGGCGGGGGAGCCGGCGGCGGCGTTCCACCTCTCGCTCTCCCCGTTCCGGCAGATCATCCGCGACTATTTCCAGATCTGCGAGAGCTATTACGACGCGGTGAAGCGCCTGCCGCCCTCGCAGATCGAGGCGATCGACATGGGCCGCCGCGGCATCCACAACGAGGGCGCGCGGGTGCTGAAGGAGCGGCTCGAAGGCAAGGTGGAGACGGACGACAAGACCGCGAGGCGGCTCTTCACGCTCGTCTGCGTCCTGCATTTCCGGGGGTGAGGCGATGGCCGGCCTCCCCGGCGCGATCCTCTTCTGCTGCGACCACAACGCCGTCCGCTCGCCGATGGCGGAGGGGCTGGCGAAGCGCCACCTCGGCTCGGCGGCCTATATCCAGTCCGCCGGGGTGAAGGGGGAGATGGAGATCGACGGCTTCGCGGTGGAGGTCTGCCGCGAGATCGGGGTGGACCTTTCGCGCCACCGGGTGAAGAGCTTCGACGATTTCGAGGATTGGGGCGAGGATATCGAGAGCTACGACCTCATCGTCGCCCTCTCCCCCGCCGCGCAGCGCCGCGCGCAGGAATATACCCGCCACCACGCCATCGAGGTCGAATACTGGCCGACGCTGGACCCGACCGGCCTCGCCGAAGGCCGCGAGGCGAAGCTCGCCGCCTATCGCCAGACGCGGGACCAGCTGGCGAAGCGGATCCAGGAGCGGTTCCCGCGCTGAGGCGCCTTCGGGGCGGCGGATTCCGGGGATTTCCATGGAAATCGGGTTCGGGACATTGAATTTGAATGAAAAAAGTCGTGATCGGATTGTTTCAGGGGGTTTCGGGGGGCCTTGCGGGCGGGCGGCGGCGCTCCCGCTCCCTGCCTCCGCGGGGGCGCTGCTCGCGGTGCGGGACGGGGGCTGC
>JAUHWJ010000413.1 GCA_030424705.1 Alphaproteobacteria bacterium
GAAGTTTCCTTGCGACGAGATCTACGCCATGCACAACTCGCCCTATCACGAGCCGGGCGTGATCGGCGTGAAGAAGGGGCCGGCGATGGCGGGCGCCAATTTCTTCGACATCACCGTGCGCGGCGTCGGCAGCCACGCCGCGAGCCCCGAGCATTCGCGGGACCCGATCGTCATCATGTCCGCCCTCGTGGGGCAGATCCAGTCCATCGTCTCCCGCAATGTCGCGGCGACGGAGCAGATCGTCCTCTCCATCACGCAGTTCCACGCGGGCGCGGCCTATAACGTGATCCCGGAGGAGGCGAAGATCTGCGGCACCGTCCGCTATTTCAGCCGGGAGACGGCGGACAAGGTCTCCGACCGGATGCGCGCGCTCTGCTCCGGCTTCGCTTCGGCGCACGAGGTGGAGATCGACTGCGACATCCGCAACGTCTTCGACGTGCTGGAGAACGACCCGGCGCTGGCGGAGGCGATGATCGGCGTCGCCAGGGAGTTCGTGGGCGACAAGGCGCAGGTGAAGGACCAGCTCGTCATGGGCTCCGAGGATTTCGCGGACATGCTCCATGTCGTCCCCGGCGCCTATTGCACAGTCGGGCATGGCGGCTCCGTGCCGTTGCACAACCCCGGCTTCTATCTCGACGACGAGATCCTGCCGCTTGGCGCGAGCCTCTTCGCGCGGCTGATGGAGGTGCGGGGCGCATCCTGACGCGCCCTCACCAGAAGGCGCGGGCGGCGCCGACCTTCTCTTTCTCCGCCGGCTGCGCGGGGGGCGTCTTCAGCAGCGCCTCCGTGTCGAGCCGGCGGATCGCCTGCATCTTCCTCCCGGCGACCTGGAGGGGGATCGACTCCTTCCGGGCGCTGAGCCGAAGCGCCTTGCGGAAGCTCTCGACGATCATCCACGGCTCCGGGAGCCGGGAAAGCTCCTCCGCATAGCGCGTCAGCCACATGGCGGCGGCGGCGGCGACCTGCGGGGTTGCGTAGGATGTGCCGGAGGGCTCTCCGTCATTGTCCTCCGGGTCGCTCCAGTGGGTCGGCTTCGCCTTCCCGTCCACGATGGCGAAGGCGGCGCGGTTCACCGGCGTCGCATAGGCCCAGATATCGATCCGGTCCGGCTGGTTGTAACCGCCGACCGGATAGTGAACCTCCCGGCTGCTGATCCCGCCGACGGAGATCGCGCGGGCGCAGCCGGCGGGATAGGAGACGACGTTGATGATCTGCCCGCCCGCGGCGACGAGGGGAATGCCCGCCTCGTAGGCGCGGTCGATCGCGTCGGTCGTCGACGTCGCGAGGCCGGGCTCCGCCTTGAGGCCGTATTGCAGCAGGGCGGCGATCCCGAGGAAGCCGGGATTTCCCATCGAGATCGAAAAGACCTTGGGCGGGGCGGGGCGGGCGAGCGCGTGGTCGATGGCGGCGCCGATGGCTGCGGTGTCCGCCTCCCCGATGAAGACGGGTCCGTTGGCGACGCGATAGGGCAGCACCTTCGCGCCCGGCGCGGCGCCGACGAGCTTGTCCGGCTCGTTCCCGAGGATGACGGAGAGCGTCTTCACTCCGTGATCCGGATATTCGCCGCGCCCGTGGTTCGCGTTGAGCGGGTCGGCGGCGGGGAGGCCGCCGGTCGCTTCCGGATCGTGGAAGTTCGCGCCTTCGGCGAAGAGGATGTTTGCCGGCGGCGTCTCCTCCGCATAGCCGAGCGCGGGATGGGGGTGGAGCCCGGTGTCGATATGGCCGATCACCGTGTCGGAGGCGGCGAGCGCGGCCTGTGCGGCGCGCCATTCGGAATCGCCCGGTTTCGGGCCGAGATCGGTGATGAGTGGGTCGGTCATCGGGCGTTCCTCCTGAACCTGCAGACGGAGGGTAAGCCTTCAGCCTCCGATTGTGGAGGGGGGCGCGCAACGCGCGCAGCGAAAAGGGCCGCCCCTTGCGGAGCGGCCCTTCATGCCCGTGAACGGGCCGGTCAGTAGCGCGGCTGCTCGGTCTCGTCCGCCGCGCGATCCTCTATGATCTCATCGGTGTCCGCATCGTCCTCGAAGAGCTGTGCGACGTCGAAGGCCTCCGCGGCCTCCTCTTCGGCGCGCAGGTCCTGGATGGACTTGCCCTGAGCCTGCAGCGCCGCTTCGTCCGGAGAGCGGGCGACGTTAATCGTGACCGTCGCGCTCACCTCGGGATGGAGGATCACGCGCACGTCATGCATGCCGAGCTCCTTCACCGGGGCGGTGAGGACGACCTGCGTGCGCGCGATGGTGAACCCGCCCTCGGTGCAGAGCTCCGCGATGTCGCGGGAGGTGACGGAGCCATAGAGCGCGCCGGCGTCCGACGCCTGACGGATGGCGACGAAGCGCGCCCCGTTCAGCGTCTTGGCGACCGCCTCCGCCTCCTTCTTCAGTTCGAGATTGCGCGCCTCGAGCTGCGCGCGCTCCGTCTCGAACCGCTCCATGTTGCGCTTCGTGGCGCGAAGGGCCTTGCCCTTGGGCAGGAGGAAGTTCCGGGCGAACCCGTCCTTCACCTTCACCACGTCGCCCATCTGGCCGAGTTTCTCGACCCGTTCGAGAAGAACCACATCCATGATTCAGCTCCTCACTTGATCGCGTAAGGCAGCAGCGCGAGGAACCGGGCGCGCTTGATGGCGCGGCCGAGTTCCCGCTGCTTCTTGGCGGAGACGGCGGTGATCCGGCTCGGCACGATCTTGCCGCGCTCGGAGATGTAGCGCTGAAGGAGCTTCACGTCCTTGTAGTCGATCTTCGGCGCGTCGGTGGCGGCGAAGGGGCAGGACTTCTTGCGCCGGAAAAAGGGTTTCTTGGCCATGGTCTCTGTCCTCTCGCTCAGTCGTCGCGCCGGGGCGGCCGGGGCGGGCGGGGCCCGCGCGGGCCGCGGTCGCCGCGGTCCCCACGGTCGTCCCGGTCGCGGGAGTTCTTGGCGCGGACGACGGCGCTCTCGCCTTCCTCGTGCGCGTCGACCTTCACGGTCATCACGCGCATCACGTCGTCATGGAGGCGCATCAGGCGCTCCATCTCGTCCACCGCGGGGGCGGGGGCGTCCGACTTCAGGAAGGCGTAGTGGCCCTTCCGGTTCTTGTTGATCTTGAAGGCCATCGTGCGAAGGCCCCAGTACTCGAACCCGACGACCTCGCCGCCATTGTCCTTCAGCACCTGGGAGAAATGCTCGATCAGGCCCTCGGCCTGCGCGTTGGATATGTCCTGACGCGCGATAAAGACATGCTCGTAAAGAGCCATGCGTCTCACCTCTGTCATGCGCGCTTCAAAATGCCGGGCGACGAGGCTTCCGGCCCGCATACGAGAGGCGCCGCGTTCAACCGTTCGGA
>JAUHWJ010000414.1 GCA_030424705.1 Alphaproteobacteria bacterium
GCACGTGGTCGCGCCCGCGAAGCCAGGCGCGCGCCTGCGCCGCGCGCGCCAGCGCCAGCGCCCCGCGCGGCGAGACGGCGTGCGCCAGCCGCTCCCCGACGCCGGGAACCGGCGCGGGCTCGTCCCTCGTCGCCGCGACGAGGCGGACGACATAGTCGCGCGCAAGGTCCGAGATGTGAACGGCGGCGACCGCCCGCCTCGCCGACGCAAGCTCCTCCGGCGAGAGCCGCCCGCCCGCGCGGCCCGCGGCGCCTTCGAGCGCGCTGCGGCTTTCGGCGAGGCCGAGGTCGAGAATGCGCCGCGCATCCTCCGCCTCGGGATAGTCGACGACGATGTTGAGCAGGAACCGGTCCAGCTGCGCCTGCGGCAGGTCCCATGTCCCGTCATGCTCGATCGGGTTCTGCGTCGCGACGACGAAGAAGGGCGCCGAGAGCGCATGCGTCTCCTCCCCCGCCGTGACCTGCCGCTCCTCCATCGCCTCGAGCAGCGCCGACTGGACCTTCGCCGGTGCGCGGTTGATCTCGTCCGCGAGGACGACATTGGCGAAGATCGGCCCGCGGCGGAACTCGAAGCGCCGGTCCTCCGGCCGCCAGATCATGCCGCCGACAAGATCGGCCGGCATCAGGTCCGGCGTGAACTGGATGCGGGCGAAGCGCCCCTCGATCTCCTCCGCGAGAAGGCGGGCGAGCCGCGTCTTCGCGAGGCCCGGAGCGCCTTCGAGGAGGACATGCCCGTCCGCCAGCAGCGCGAGGAGAAGATGCTCGACCGCCGCCTCCTGCCCGATCACCTGGCGGCGAAGATCGTCGGAAAGCGTGGCGAACCGGGCGTGGGGCTCGTCTCGCGCCTCTTGTTCAACGGGCGGTTGCGAGATGTTCATCCAGGAAGCCTAGCACCCCGCCGCGCGCCGCGCTACGCCCTCGTCGCGGCTAACATCGGACCGATCCGCGCGCGCAGGAACCGATCTAGCCGCCGGACGCGGCCGAGAGGCTGGAAGAGACGACGATCATCTGCGCCGTGTCGCGGGCGAGGATCTCCCGCATGCCTTCAAGATCTTCAGGCCGCTCGAAGCGCGTCGCCTCGAGGCCGAAGGCGCGCCCCAACGCCTCGATATCCGGGTTGACGAAGCCGGTTCCGGCGACGCGACCGGGATAGAGCCGCTCCTGATGAAGGCGGATCGAGCCATAGGCCCCGTTCTCGGAAACGATCACCTTGAGAGGCAGGCGCCGCTCTCGCGCGACCGCCAGTTCGGCTCCCGTCATCAGCAGCCCGCCATCGCCGACAAGGCAAACGACCGGACGGCCGGGATGCCTGAGCCCGGCGGCGACCGCCGCCGGAACGCCGTAGCCCATCGCGCCGGAGATCGGGGCCAGCATGCGTTGCGGCGGACGAAAGGGAATGGCGCGATAGGCCGGCGCGCCGAACGCGCCGGCGTCCAGCGTCACGATTGCGTCGTCAGGAAGCTGCCTGCCCAGCGCCGCGACGACGCGGTCGAAGGCGAGCCCGTCCGCCGGCTCCGGCGCCCGGCGGTCCGCCAGCGCGCGGCGCTGCTCCGCCAGCCGCCCGATCCAGCCCGAACGATCGGGCGGCCGCGCGTCCGGCTCTCCGATCGCGTCGAGCGCCTCGGGCGCGTCGGAGATGATCCCGAGATCCGTTGCGAAGTGCGTTCCGATCGCGTTCGCGTCCGGGTGGATATGCGCGAGCCGGCGCCGGGGCCGGACCAGTTCGGGAAAGGCGTAGCCTTGGGTCGTGATGTCCCCGAGCCGGGCGCCGACGACGAGGAGCGGGTCGGCTTCGGCCATCACCGCCATCTGCGCCGGCGGATTGGCGAGCTGCATGGCGCCGGCGTAGAGCGGGTGATCGTTCGGGAAAAGGTCCTGCCTCCGGAAGGAGACGGCGACGGGAACGCGCCATCGCTCCGCGAAGCGCAGAAGCGCGGCGCGCCCGACATCCGATTCCAGCGCCGAGCCCGCCAGCAGCAGCGGCCGCTCCGCGTTTTCGAGCCAGCGACGGAGCGCGGCGACATCCCCCTGCGCCGGCGCCGCTCGGGGCGAACGCTGCGGAGCGAGGGCCGGCGCATCCGAGCCCGCGGTCAGAATGTCTTCGGGAACGGCGATCACGACCGGGCCCGGGGTCCCCCCCGTCGCGACGCGGAAGGCGCGCAGCAAGGTCTCGGGCGCCCGCGCCGGGTCGGCGATCTCCGCCGTCCATTTCGCGATGCCGCCGAACATCTTGCCGTAGTCTATCTCCTGGAATGCGTCCCGCCGCAGATCGCCGGCGGCGACCTGGCCGACGATGAGGATGAGCGGCGTCGCATCCTGCTGCGCCGTGTGCACGGCGATCGCCGCATTGCAGGCGCCGGGGCCGCGGCTGACGCAGACCACGCCAGGCCGCCCGGTCAGCCGGGCATCGGCGAGGGCCATGAAGCCCGCGCCGCCCTCGTGCCGGCAGACCACCGTATCGATCTCCGGCCGGTCATGGAGCGCGTCCAGCAGGCCGAGATAGCTCTCGCCTGGCACGCAGAAGAGTCTGTCGACGCCATGGGCGATGAGCGTTTCGACGATGAAATCGCCAACGCGGCGCATGTGCAGGTCTCCGTTCGAGAGGAAGGGGCGGCCCTAGCGGCCGACGGCGTAGCCCTGCATGCCGCGCGGATTGGCGGCCGCGCGGAGATAGAGCCGACCGTCGCGAGTCTCGCGCGAGCAGGCGGAGAGCCGCCCCTCGGACCAGTCGCCGCCCATCACGACGTCATGGCCGCGGTCGCGCAGGGCCCGGATCGTCTCCGCTGGGAACCGCCCTTCGAGCACGAGTCGGTTCGGGCGCGCCTCGCGCGGCCAGAAGGAGCTCGGCGGATGCTCGCTGTGGAAGGAGGGAGCGTCGATCGCTTCCTGGAGGTTCAGTCCGTGGTGGATGTGCCGCAGCAGGAAGATGAGAGACCACTGGTCCTGCTGGTCGCCGCCCGGCGTGCCCCATGCGAGGTAGGGCGCGCCGTCCCGCAGGGCCATCGACGGGGTCAGCGTCGTTCGGGGGCGGCGCCGCGGCGCGAGCGTGCTCGGCAGCCCTTCCTCCAGCCAGAACATCTGACCCCGCGTGGTCACCGAGAAACCCAGCCCGGGGACGACGGGGCTGGACTGGAACCAGCCGCCGCTCGGCGTGGCGGCGACCATGTTCCCCCAGCGGTCGATCACGTCGATATGGCAGGTGTCGCCCCGCATCGCGCCGTCCGGGTCGGTTTTCGGCTCGCCGTCCGGCCGGGCGCTCTTCGCGACGGTCGGCTCGCCGACGCCAAGCATCGCGTTCAGGTTCGCCGCGTTTT
>JAUHWJ010000415.1 GCA_030424705.1 Alphaproteobacteria bacterium
GGTTCATGTTCGCCGGCTTCCCGCCGCCGAAACAGGCGGCGCGGCGCGCGGCGCTGGCCGAGATCGCGGCCGTGCCGGCGACGCTGGTCTTCTACGAGAGCCCGCGCCGCCTCGCGGCCTCGCTGGCCGACATGGCGGCGGTTCTCGGCGGGGCGCGTGGCGCGGCGGTCTGCCGCGAACTGACCAAGAAGTTCGAGGAGACGCGGCGCGGGACGCTGGCCGACCTCGCTGCGGACTACGCCGGGACGGAGCCGCGCGGGGAGATCGTCGTCGTGGTCGGCCCGCCGGGCCCGGCGGAAACCTCGGAGGCGACGCTGGACGACGCGCTCCGCGCCGCGCTGCGCGAGATGGGGGTGCGGGACGCTGCTGCGAGCGTCTCCGCCGCGCTCGGCCTGCCGCGGCGGCGCGTATACGCCCGCGCGCTCGAACTCGCGGGCGCGGCGTGAGCCGGGCGGAGCGGGGCGGGCGGAACCACCGCGCCGGGCTCGCGGCGGAGGAGGCCGCGCTCCGGCTCTACCGGGATGCGGGCGCCGCGCTCCTCGCCCGGCGCTGGCGCTGCCCTTCGGGAGAGATCGACCTCGTGCTCCGGGAGCCGGATTGCCTCGTCTTCGTCGAGGTGAAACGCCGCGCCGGGCCGGTTGAGGAGGACCCTGTGGGCGAGCGGCAATGGCGGCGCTTGGAGGCTGCGGCGGAAACGTATATCATCGCGTCAGGATCGGGCGGCGTCCCGCTCCGTTTCGACCTCGCCCTCGTGGGTGCGGACGGACGGACGGAGATCATAAGAAACGCCCGGACATGAGGCGAAAGGCAAGACGATGAGCGGACAATACGGAGTCGCGCGCGCGCTTTGCGCTGCGCTGATGGCGGCGAGCCTGTCGGGCTGCGCCGCGGGTCTGGGCGTGGGCGCCCTTGCGACGGCGGGCGTCGCCGTCACGCAGGAGCGGTCGACGCGGCAGGCGCTGACGGATACGGAGATCAGGCTCTCCATCAACAACAAGCTTGCGAACGAGGACCTCGGCCTCTTCGCGGACGTCAACACCGAGGTGGTGGAGGGCCGCGTGCTCCTCGCCGGGTCGGTGCCGCGGCCGGAGCAGCGGGTGCGGGCGGCGGAGCTGGCCTGGTCCACGCCGGATGTCGTCGAGGTCGTCAACGAGCTGACGGTGGCGGGGGATGCGGGCGTCCAGTCCTACGCGCAGGATGTCTGGATCTCGACCCAGCTGCGCGGGCGGCTCCTTGGCGACAAGTACATTTCCAGCGTGAACTACAATGTCGAGACGGTGGATCAGGTCGTCCACCTGATCGGCGTGGCGCGATCGGAACGCGAGCTCGAGCGCGTGGTGAACCATGCGCGGAAGATCGCGGGCGTGCGCGAGGTCGTCAGCCATGTGATGACCAAGCATGACGAACGGCGCGCCGGGCTCTGAGGCCGGGGCGCAGCAAGGAGCCGGAATGAGCCTCTCCGTCGCCATCCAGATGGACCCGATCGCCGGCGTCGACATCGACGCCGACAGCACCTTCCGCCTTGCGGAGGAGGCGCAGGCGCGCGGGCATTCGCTCTTCTACTATCATGTCGGCGACCTCGCCTTCGACGAGGGGCGGGTGGTGGCGGCGGGCTGGCCGCTCGAGGTGAGGCGGAAGCGGGGGGATCATTTCACGCTCGGCGCGCGGGAGATGCGGGACCTTTCGGAGACGGACGTGGTGCTGCTGCGGCAGGACCCGCCCTTCGACATGTCCTACATCACCAACACCCACCTTCTGGAGCGCATCCACCCGAAGACGCTGGTGGTGAACGACCCGTTCTGGGTGCGGAACTGCCCGGAGAAACTGCTCGTCCTCGACTTCGCGGACCTGACTCCGCCGACGATGATCGCCCGCTCGCTCGCGCACATCAGGGACTTCCGGGAGCGGCACGGGGACATGATCCTGAAGCCGCTCTACGGCAACGGCGGCGCCGGGGTCTTCAAGCTGACGGGGGGCGACGGCAACCTCGCCTCGCTGCATGAGCTCTTCATGGGCATCAACCGGGAGCCGCTGATCGCGCAGAAGTTCCTCCCCGCCGTCTCCAAGGGGGACAAGCGGGTGATCCTCGTGGACGGGGAGCCGGTGGGCGCGATCAACCGCGTGCCGCAGCAGGGCGAGACGCGTTCCAACATGCATGTCGGCGGGCGGCCCGAGAAGGTCGAGATGACGGCGCGGGACCGGGAGATCTGCGCGCGGATCGGGCCAGTGCTGAAGGAGCGGGGGCTCGTCTTCGTCGGCATCGACGTGATCGGGGAATGGCTGACGGAGATCAACGTCACCTCGCCGACCGGCATCCAGGAATTGCAGCGCTTCGACGGCGCGAACGCTGCGGCGCTGATCTGGGAAGCGATCGAGCGCCGCCGCGCCGCGCAGATTTCGGGCGGCTGATGTCGATCCGGCTCTCCGTCCTGTCGCTCTTCCTGCGACTGGTGGAGAAGCCGCGCCTCGCCCGGCTCAAGGACCCGCTGGAGGCGCGCGCGATGTTCGAGGCGACGGCGGCGCGGTTCTTCCGCACGCCGGAGGATGCGAACCGGATCGAGACGCGGATCGCGGGCCCGGCGGGGCCGATCCCCTGCGACTGGATGAGCCGGGGGCGGCCGGACCGGCGGGCGGTGATCCTCTATCTCCACGGCGGGGCCTATGTGATGGGCTCGCGCGCGACGCACCGGCATGTCGCGGCGGTGCTCGCGGGCCATGCGCGCGCCCGCGTCCTCCTGCCGGAATACCGGCTCGCGCCCGAGACGCGCTGGCCCGGCGCGGTGGAGGATGCGCTCGCCTGCTACCGCGACCTGCTGGAGACCGGCTACGAGCCCGGCCGCATCGCGCTGGCGGGGGACAGCGCCGGGGGAGGGCTCGCCTTCGCCACGCTGATCGCGGCCCGGGAGGCCGGATTGCCGGACCCGGCCTGCATCGCCGCCTTCTCGCCCTGGCTCGACCTCACGCTCTCGCAGCGTAGCCTGAAGCGGAACGCGCGGTCAGACCCGATGCTGCCGGCGAGCCGGATCCACGAGACGCGGGACTTTTACGTCTCCGTCGCCGATGCGGGCGCGCCCACCGCCTCCCCCCTCCTCGCGGACATTCCGGCCCCGCCCCCCTCGCTGATCCAGGCGAGCCGGATCGAACTGCTGGAGGACGAGGCGGGCGCGATGGCGGAAAAGCTGCGCGCGGCGGGCGGCGACGTGCGGCTCGAATGGTTCGCCCGCGCGCCGCACGCCTGGCACATCTTCTGCGGCTTCGCGCCGGAGGCCGACGGCGCGCTCGCGCGCGCCGGGACCTTCATCGGGGA
>JAUHWJ010000416.1 GCA_030424705.1 Alphaproteobacteria bacterium
TCATCATCAACACCGCCTCCGTCGCCGCCTTCGACGGCCAGATCGGGCAGATCGCCTACGCCGCCTCGAAGGCCGGCGTCGCCGGCATAACCCTCCCGATGGCGCGGGATCTTTCCCGCTCCGGCATCCGCGTGCTGACCATCGCGCCCGGCCTCTTCATCACGCCGATGCTTCAGGGCCTGCCGGAGGAGGCGCAGCGCAGCCTCGGCGCGCAGGTCCCCTTCCCCTCCCGCCTCGGCCAGCCGGCGGAATACGCCGCGCTCGCCCGCCACATGATCGAGAACCCGATGCTGAACGGGGAGACGATCCGCCTCGACGGCGCGATCCGGATGGCGCCGAAATGATCCGCCGGAAGATCGCCGGGGCGGAGGTCGGCGCCGTCGGCTACGGCGCGATGTCCTTCTCCGATTTCTACGGCC
Organism: Alphaproteobacteria bacterium; assembly: GCA_030424705.1. GTDB lineage: Bacteria > Pseudomonadota > Alphaproteobacteria > Rhodobacterales > Rhodobacteraceae > Pikeienuella. Next base: position 420 of record JAUHWJ010000416.1, read on the forward strand.
CGGCGAGCGAGGAAAGCTCCTTCGCGATCCTCGATTCCTGCCTCGATCTCGGCGTCGACCATATCGACACGTCGAACGTCTATGGCATGGGCCGGTCGGAAGAGCGGATCGGCGCCTGGCTGAAGCGCCGCGGCGGCGCCTGCCCCTTCCACATCGCCACCAAGGGCGGCATCACGCGCGACGCGGCGGGGAACCGCCGCTTCGACAACAGCCGCGCGCATCTCACGGAGGAGCTGGAAAAGAGCCTCCGGCGCATGGGGCTGGAGGCGGTGGACCTCTACTATGTCCACCGGCGGGACCCGGAGGTTCCGATCGAGGACGTGGCGGAGACGCTCGCCGCGCTGGAAAAATCCGGCAAGGCGAAGGCCACCGGATATTCGGAGATCGCGCCCTCCTCCCTCCGCCGCGCCCATGCGGTCAACCCGGTCGCCGCCGTCCAGTCGGAGTATTCGCTCTCCACAAGGCAGCCCGAGCTTGGCCTCCTCCAGGCCTGCGCCGAACTCGGCGTCGCCCTCGTCGCCTTCTCCCCCGTCGGCCGCGGGCTGCTGACGGACCGGCCGCATGGGCCCGAGGCCGTGGCGAAGATCGACTTCCTGAAGGGCAACCCGCGCTTTCTGGAGCCGAACCTCTCCGCCAACCTCGCGCTGACGGAGCGGTTCCGCGCGCTGGCCGCCGACTGGGGCCGCCCCGCCGCCTCGCTCGCCATCGGCTGGCTGCTCGCGCAGGGCGATCATGTCATTCCGATCCCCGGCACCCGCTCCCCCGCCCATCTCCGCGAGGCGGCGGAGGCGAAGCCGCTCACGCCGGAGGAGGTCGCCGCCGTCGAGGCGATCCTCCCCGTCGGCTGGGCGCACGGAGACCGCTACAACGCCGCCCAGTGGGTCGGGCCGGAGCGATTCTGCTGAGGGTCAGAAGATGAAGTCGTCGGCGCTGAAGGCGCCGGCGTTCTGGTCAGCGAAGAGGATCGAGCCGCGCGTGTAGGTCACGAGCACATCGTCGCCCTGCTGCTCGATCTCGAGCGCGCCGAAGCCGGGGACCCCGCGCTTGAACTCCACTTGGTCGACCCCTTGCTGGAAGCGCTGGATCACGTCGTCCCCGTCGCCGGGCTTGAAGCGGAACAGGTCCGGTCCGTTCCCGCCTTTCAGCGTGTCGTCGCCCTTGTTCCCCTCGATCGTGTCGGCCCCCCCGCCGCCGATGATACGGTCTGCGCCGCCGCCGCCCTTCATGAAATCGGCGCCGCCGCCGCCCTTGAGCCTGTCGTCTCCGCCCATGCCGATGATCCGGTCGTCTCCGACCCCGCCTTTCAGAAGGTCGTCGTCGCCGCCGCCCCTGAGCGTGTCGTTCCCGCCCTGTCCGACCAACGTGTCGGCCCCGCGGCCGCCCTTGAGTTCGTCGTCGCCGCCGCCGCCGCGGAGGACGTCGTCTCCGTTCTGTCCGAGAAGCGTGTCGTCATCGCCGAGGCCCCGCACCGTGTCGTCGCCGCCAAGCGCCGCTATCCTGTCGGGGCCGGGCGTCCCTGTCAGCCGGTCGTCGCCCTCGGTCGGGCCGGTGGGCGCGTCCGGCGAAAACAGGCCGGAGAGGCTCCGCGGCCCGTCCGTGAACTGGAACGCCTCGACATTGAGAACGACATGGGACTCGCCGGCCCGCGTGAGCGTCACGCCCGAACCGGTCTGCGTCACAGTGTAGTCCGAAAACGTGCCACCGAGCAGAAGGATGTCCGCGCCGGCGCCGCCATCGGTCACATTCGCCCCGGCCCCGCCAGCGATCCGGTCATCACCTGCGCCGCCTAGAATCGTGTCATTCCCCGCGTCGCCCGAAAGATCGTCATCCCCGCCGCCGCCGAGGATGCTGTCGTCCCCCTCGCCGCCGAAGAGCGTGTCGGCGAAGCTCGCCCCCTCCAGCGTCTCGTTCCCCGAAAGGTCGAAGGTGGAGAGGTCGCCGCCGGTCGGGGAGGGGGTGAAGGTCGTCGCAATTCCGTCGATCAGCCAGATGAGCCCGTCCAACCCGTCCTGCGGCGCATTCGTGTCGATCAGGTCGATCCGGGTCGCGCTCAGGATGAACGTCTCGAAGATCAGCGTGTTGTTCACGAAGAGCCCGGAGCCGAAGCCGAAGCGCGGGTCCGAGGTCGTGTAGCGACCCTCGACCGCGAAGGTCCCGCCGGTGATCGCGCCGTCTTCCTGGATGAAGTCGCCGTCATTGGCGCTGAATGCGCTGGTGTCGCGCATGTTGATGCCGATTCCGGCCAGGTCGGTCACAACCAACCGGCCGCCGGGGCCCCGAGAAGACGCCATGACTCACCTCACCCTAACGCGCCCCTCCATCGCCTCTCTACCATCGGAGCCTTCGCGAACGCAAACGGCGGCGGCGGCTTGCGCCCGCCTGCGCCCCGGCCCTACTTTCGGCCCATGCCGGCGGAGACCGGCGCGCCAAGGGAGCCCCGCATGCGCCATTACGACTGGCTTTCGCACCACGCCCTGCACCGCCCCGCCGCGCCGGCCTGGGAGGACCTGCATTCGGGCCGCGCCTTCACCTATGCGCAGGCGGAGGATCGCTGCCGCCGCCTCGCCGCCCATCTCTCCCGCGCCTGCGGCGTGAAGCGGGGGGACAGGGTGGCGGTGCTGGCGATGAACTCCACCGATGTGATGGAGATCCATTCCGCCTGCGCGAAGATCGGCGCGATCTTCCTCCCCATCAACTGGCGCCTCGCCGCGCCGGAGGTCGACTTCATCCTGGGCGATTCGGCCCCCCGCGTCCTCATCCATGACGGCGCGATGGCGGAGCTCGTCTCCGCCCTCTCCCACCGCGCCCCGCATGTGATCGAGACGACGGGCGGCGGCGCCCCCTCGCCCTACGAAGAGGCCATCGCCGCATCGGACGGCGACGTG
>JAUHWJ010000417.1 GCA_030424705.1 Alphaproteobacteria bacterium
CGAAGATCCTCCGCTGGATCCCCGGTAAGGCGCAGGACCTCCGCGCCTGGTTCCTGACGATGCAGTACTGGCTCGGCGGGTCGGACGACAATGTGGAGGCGATGGTCCGCTTCCTCATCTCCCGCTACGCCTCTGACAAGGCGCTGCGGAAGGGCAAGGCGCCGCTGCCGGTCGAATATCCGGATGTCGGGCTCTATCATCCGGACGTGAAGGGCCGGATCACGACGAAGCTTTCCGACCTTCCCGCCCCGGCGAAGCCGGTCGGCACGGTCGGCCTCCTCCTCATGCGCTCCTATGTCCTCGCCTCCGATTCCGCGCATTACGACGCGGCGATCCGGGCGCTGGAGGCCAAGGGGCTTCGCGTCATCGCCGCCTTCGCGGGCGGGCTGGACGGGCGGCCGGCGATCGACGCCTATCTGAAGGGGGAGGTGGACGCCTTCATCTCCCTCACCGGCTTCTCGCTGATCGGCGGGCCGGCCTATAATGACAGCGCGGCGGCGGAGCGCGTGCTCTCCGCGCTCGACGTGCCCTATATCTGCGCCCATCCGCTGGAGTTCCAGACGCTCGGGCAATGGGCGGCGAGCCCGCAGGGCCTCGGCCCGGTCGAGACGACCATGCTCGTCGCCCTGCCGGAGATCGACGGCGCGACGAACCCGACCGTCTTCGCCGGACGGCACGGCGAGGAGGGCTGCGCCGGCTGCGCCCATCGCTGCAAGGGCGGCGTGGGCAAGACGATGGCTCCCTGCCCGGAGCGGATCGAGCGGCTGGCGGAGCGGGCGCTCCGGCTCGTGCGGCTGCGCCGCTCGCAAGCGGCCGAGCGGAAGGTCGCCGTCGTGCTCTTCGGCTTCCCGCCGAACGCCGGCGCGGTCGGCACGGCGGCCTGGCTCGGCGTGTTCGAATCGCTCTTCAACACGCTCCACCGGATGAAGGCGGAGGGCTATCGGCTCGACCCGCCGGAAAGCGTGGAGGCGCTGCGCGCGCTGATCCTCGGCGGCAATTCCGGCGCTTTCGGGCAGCAGGCGAACGTCGCCGCGCATGTGCCGGCGGACCGGCTGGTGGCGGAGAACCCGCATCTGAAGGAGACGGAGGCCGTCTGGGGCGCGGCGCCCGGGCGGGCGCAGGCGGACGGGCGGGGTGTCTTCATCCTCGGCGCGCAGCTTGGCAACGTCTTCATCGGTGTCCAGCCCGCCTTCGGCTGGGAGGGGGACCCTATGCGCCTCCTCTTCGAGAAGGGCTTCGCGCCGACCCACGCCTTCCAGGCCTTCTATCGCTGGCTGAGGGACGACTTCGGCGCCGACGCGGTGCTCCATTTCGGGATGCATGGCGCGCTCGAATTCATGCCGGGCAAGCAGGCCGGGCTCGGCGCCGGCGACTGGCCGGACCGGCTGATCGGCGACATGCCGAATGTCTATCTCTACGCCGCCAACAACCCCTCCGAGGCGACGCTGGCGAAGCGGCGCTCCGGCGCGGTGACGATCACGCACCTGACGCCGCCGCTCGCCGCCGCGGGGCTCTACAAGGGCCTCCTCGAACTCAAGGACAGCCTGACGCGCTGGCGCGGCCTCGCGCCCGATGCGCCGGAGCGGGCGGACCTTGGCGAGCTGATCGCGGCGCAGGCCGCCGCGGTGGACATGGACGGGGCCGCGCCCGACGCGCTCTGGCTCAAGCTGATCGAGACGGAAGAGGCGCTGATCACCGACGGGCTCCATGTCGTCGGTCGGCCGCTTTCCGCCGAGACGCAGGCGGCGCATCTGGCCGCGATGGGCCCGGTGGATGCGGAGACGCGGGCGAGGGTGGAGGCGGCGCTTTCGGGCGATGACGAACTCCCTGCGCTCCTCCGCGCCCTTTCGGGCCGCTATATCGCGCCGGTTCCGGGCGGCGACCTGATCCGCAATGTCGAGATCCTGCCGACCGGGCGGAACATCCACGCCTTCGACCCGTTCCGGATGCCGACCGCCTTCGCGATGGCGGAGGGGGCGAAGCAGGCCGCCGCGCTTCTCGCCGCGCAGGGCTCCACGCCGCGCACGGTGGCGATGGTCCTCTGGGGTTCGGACAACATCAAGTCCGACGGCGGGCCGATCGCGCAGGCGCTGGCGCTGATGGGCGCGACGCCGCGCTTCGACAGTTTCGGACGCCTCGCCGGGGCCGACCTCGTGCCGCTGGAGACGCTGGGCCGGCCGCGGATCGACGTGGTGATGACCCTTTCGGGCATCTTCCGCGATCTCCTGCCGCTTCAGACGCGGATGCTCGCCGAGGCCGCCTACAAGGCCGCGACGGCGGAGGAGCCGGAGGCGCTCAACTATGTTCGCGCTCATGCGCTCGCCTATGCGGCGGCGACGGGCGCGACGATGGAGGAGGCGAGCTTGCGCGTCTTCTCCAACGCCGAGGGCGCCTACGGCTCCAACGTCAACCAGATGATCGACGGCGCCTCCTGGGGCGAGGAGGACGAGCTGGCCGACGCCTACGAGGCGCGGAAATGCTTCGCCTATGGCCGCGACGGCAAGGCGGCGAAGAACCCCGCCCTGCTGCAGCAGACGCTGAAGACGGTCGACCTCGCCTATCAGAACCTCGAAAGCGTGGAGCTCGGCGTCACCACGGTGGACCATTACTTCGACACGCTCGGCGGCATCGCCCGCGCGGTGAAGCGCGCGACGGGGGCGGAGACGCAGGTCTTCATCGGGGACCAGACGCGCGGCGGCGCGAAGGTCCGCACGCTGAAGGAGCAGGTGGCGCTGGAGACGCGGACCCGCGCGCTGAACCCCAAGTTCTTCGAGGGCCTCCTGAAGCACGGCCATGAGGGCGTGCGGCAGATCGAGGCGCAGGTGACCAACACGCTCGGCTGGTCGGCGACGACGGGGCAGGTGGAGCCCTGGGTCTATCAGCGGCTGACCGAGACCTTCGTGACGGACGAGGCGATGCGCCGGCGGCTCGCCGCGCTCAACCCCGCCGCCTCCGCCCGCATGGCGAACCGCCTGCTGGAGGCCCACGAACGCAATTACTGGACGCCCGACGAGGCGACCCTGGCCGCGCTCCGCAATGGAGCCGACGAACTCGAGGATGCTCTCGAGGGCGTGACGATGGCCGCGGAATAGGAGGACGACCATGAGCCCGCTCGACGCAAGACCGCCGGTGCTGAAAGGCGAGGATGGCGAAGGCTCCGTCCAGGTGCGCCTCGACCCCGAGATGAAGATCGAGGGGGCGAAGGTCTTCGCCGTCTACGGCAAGGGGGGGATCGGCAAGTCCACCACCTCCTCAAACCTCTCCGCCGCCTTCTCGAAGCTCGGCAAGCGCGTGCTGCAG
>JAUHWJ010000418.1 GCA_030424705.1 Alphaproteobacteria bacterium
AGATGAATCCGGGGCTACTCTGGGCGCTTTTCGGCGGGCTCAGCTACGGCGCCTTCAACGCCGCGACGCGGTGGAGCGCGCCGCTCGGCCGCCCGCTCGGGCAGCTCGCGGGGCAGCTTGTCTTCGGCTGTGCGCTCGCGCTCCCTTTCGGCGCGCCGGAGATCAGGCTGGCGGGGGAGGCGCCCTGGCTCCTGGTCGGCTCCGGGCTTTCCTCCGCCCTCGCCAATCTCTTCCTCGTCATGGCCTATGCGCGGGAGCGGGCGGCGGTGCTGGCGCCGCTCATCTATCTGCAACTTCCCTCGGCGGCCTTTCTCGGCTGGGCGGCGTTCGGCGACCTGCCGGACCTTCTCGCCGCGGCGGGGCTCGCGCTGATCGTCTTCGCCGGGCTCGGGCTCAGGCTGCTCGCGCCGCGCCGGTGAGCCGGCCCTTCGGCCCGAGGCCCGTGATCCGCGCGGGAACAAGCGCGCCGACCGGGCGATCCTCCGCCAGCTCCACCTCGGCGAAGCCTTCCGTGCGGCCCCGGCGCGGGCTCTCCATCAGGATCGTGCGCTCGGCCCCGATCTCCGAGGCGAGATAGGCCGCCTCCCGCTCGGCGCCCACCGCGCGGAGCCGCGCCGCCCGTTCCTTGATCGCGCCGCCCTCGACCTGCGGCATCCGCGCGGCGGGCGTGCCCTTCCGCGGCGAATAGGGGAAGACATGGAGCCACGTGAGGCCGCATTCCTCGACAAGGCGCAGCGAATTCTCGAACATCTCCTCCGTCTCCGTCGGGAAGCCGGCTATGATGTCCGCCCCGAACACCATGCCGGGCCGGCGCGCGCGGAGATCGGCGCAGAAGCGGATCGCATCCTCCCGCAGGTGCCGCCGCTTCATCCGCTTCAGGATCATGTCGTCCCCCGCCTGAAGCGAGAGATGGAGATGCGGCATCAGCCGCGGCTCGGATTCCATCGCCTCGATCAGCGCCTCGTCCGCCTCGATCGAGTCGATGGAGGAGATGCGGAGCCGGGCGAGGCCGGGCACGAGCCGCAGGATGCGCTGCACGAGGTCGCCGAGGCGCGGGGCGCCGGGCAGGTCCGCGCCCCAGGAGGTCATGTCCACCCCTGTCAGCACCACTTCCGAGTAACCCTGATCGACGAGCCGCGCGATCTGCTCCACCGCCACGCCGGCGGGGACGGAACGGGAGGCGCCGCGGCCATAGGGGATGATGCAGAAGGTGCAGCGATGGTCGCAGCCGTTCTGCACCTGCACATAAGCGCGCGCGCGCGTGCCGAACCCGTCGATGAGGTGGCCCGCCGTTTCCCGCGCGGACATGATGTCGTCCACGAGGACCTTCTCGGTCGGCGGCCGGAAATCCGGCGCGGCGAGGGCGCGCCAGCTCTCCCCCCGCATCTTCTCGAGATTGCCGAGGACGAGATCGACCTCGGGCATCGCCGCGAAGGTCCCGGGCTCCGTCTGCGCGGCGCAGCCCGTCACGACGATGCGCGCCTCCGGGTTCTCCCGCCGGAGGCGGCGGATGCGCTGGCGCGCCTGCCGCACGGCCTCCGCCGTCACGGCGCAGGTGTTGACGACGACGGCGCCTTCCAGCCCCGCCTCAGCGGCGAGGGCCTTCATCGCCTCGGTCTCGTAGAGGTTGAGGCGGCAGCCGAAGGTTTCGAAGAGGGGAGGGCGCTTGTCCGCGCTATCGCGCTTCGCGCTGCCTGAGCGCATGGGCGCGTTCACACCGCGCCCTCCCAGATCGCGGGCGCGAGCACGCCCTCGAAAACGGTGGCGACGGGGCCTGTCATCAGCACGCCCGCATCGTCAGCGGGCCATTCGACCTCGATCTCCCCGCCGTCGAGGATCAGCGTCGCGCGCCGGCCCATCAGCCCGCGGCGCACGGCGTTGACGAGCACAGCGCAGGAGGAGGAGCCGGAGGCGAGCGTCACGCCGACGCCCCGCTCCCAGACGCGGACGCGGGCGCGGTCCTCTGCCAGAACGGTCACGAATTGGACGTTGGTCCGTTCGGGAAAGAGCGGGTGGCGCTCCGTCTCCGCCCCGCGCGCTGCGAGGTCTACGGCGTCGGCGTCCTCCACGAAGAAGGTGCAGTGCGGGTTGCCCATCGAGCAGGCGGCGGGCGCGCCGGGGAGGGGCAGGCGGGCGGTGTCGCATTCCTCCGCCAGCGGAATGTCGCGCCAGCCGAGAAGGGGGGCGCCCATGTCGACGCGGATGCGGCCGTCCCCTAGCGCCTCGCAGGCGAGAAGCCCGCGCTCGGTGCGGAGCAGGAGGCTCCGCTCGCCCCGCTCCTCCATCAGCCGGGAGGCGACGCAGCGCGTGGCGTTGCCGCAGGCGCCGGCGGTGGAGCCGTCCGCGTTCCAGAAGACGAGCCGCGCATCCGCCTCCGCATCGTCGAGGATCACCGCGAGCTGGTCGAACCCGACGCCGCGATGCCGGTCCCCGATTGCCCGGGCGCGGCCGGGAGACATCGGATCGGCGCGCCCGCGCGCGTCGATCACGACGAAGTCGTTGCCGAGCCCGTGCATCTTCACGAAGCCGGGGGGAGGGAGAAGCGCGCTCATGCCGCGCATATACAGGCGCGGCGCGCCCGGCGCCAGAAGCCCGGATTCGCCCTTGACCTCCGGCCCCGCCGTTCCTAAGGCTCCCCCCGGCGCGCCCTTAGCTCAGTTGGTAGAGCAACTGACTTTTAATCAGTGGGTCACAGGTTCAAGTCCTGTAGGGCGTACCAAATCTTTCAGAGGGTTAGGATCAGGGAAGCGGCAGATAGCGATCTCTGTCCAACACCCGTCCAGCACGCGAGAGGATCTCGTGTCGTTTCTTCCCTATCTGCATCTGCGCGGCTCCGCCGACAAAGCATCCGAAGCTGCCGCCCTCCCCATGAGGCTCGCTACCGTTTCACCGGACGGATACGGCGGCTTGGGCTGCTCCTACAGGCGAAAGCCTTATCAAGTAGCCTCGCCTTAAGGCACTCGCCTGTGCCCAACGCTGGCAGCGCATGCTGGAGGCCGGCGAGCACGCCACCATCGCCGACCTCGCCCGCGCCGAAAAGATCGGACGATCCTATGTCTCCCGCGCCCCCGGGCTCGCGTTCCTTGCGCCGGACCTCGTCGAGGCGATCCTCGACGGGCGGCGGGGGGAGGCGGTCACGCTGGAGGCGCTTCTCGGCGGCGTGCCGGTGGAGTGGGGAGAGCAAGCGGGTTCCTCCGCTTGCTAGAGCGGAATCCTACCAGTCTGGATCATAGCCGCATGCGCTGAAGCAGTTGGCGCATTCTTCCGGGGTGAAGGCGTCGGCGATGCGGCCGATGGCG
>JAUHWJ010000419.1 GCA_030424705.1 Alphaproteobacteria bacterium
GTCCGTGGTTGAAGTCGCCAAACTCCACCTCGACCATACACCTCGATGGCCACCCGGGATCACACCGCCGATGGCGTTGAAATTACACCACGTGCTCGGACGCTAACTAGCCAGACAGCACGATAGAACTCGATCTTGGGAACGTCCGGGGCGACTGCAGCGTGGATTCTAGCCCATTCTACCGTTTCGCCCCATTTCTTTACACGATCGTCAAATTTTGTTTTCTGATCGTAGAGTGCGTTTGGAAGACGGTTCTGGTTTTGTGGGTCAGGTGGGTAGACATTGGCATAGCCATCACCAAGCTCATTTCTCATTTTATAGAAAGGATACAGCGCAATATACACATGACTGTATACACCTTCCCACCATGCACGAATTGGCATTCTGCGGCTCGGATGGTCGATCAGTTTATTCGGTTCGCGCTTCATGTCCTTGAAATGCCGACCCGGGTTTCGATCGTCGCCTATGCCTAAGTAAACACGTTCCCTGCCGGGAACCCGCGCGGCGCCATTCGCCCCGCGCTGGCGCGAGGGCCGACCCAGTCCGCCGTCGCCGCCTCGGTGCGCGTACGTCCTGCAGGATCGCGCCAGGAAAGGCCCGCGGCGAGGGTGAAGACCATCGCGTCCGAGAGCCCGCCATCCTTATACTTCTGGAGCCGCACGCCCTTGCCTCGCGCCATCTCAGGAAGTTCGGAGAGCGGGAAGATCAGGACCTTCCGGTTGTCGCCGACGACCGCCACATGATCCCCCTCCGCCGGGGCGAAGACCTTGAGCCGCGCGCCGTCCCGAAGGTTCATCGCCTGCCGCCCGGCGCGGGTCTGCGCGATGAGGTCGTCCTCGGGGGCGAGGAACCCGTCCCCCGCCGAGGAGGCGAGGAGGAGCTTCGCGCCGGCGCGGTGGATGCGGAGGGCGACCATCGCCTCATCATTCGGCAGGTCGACCATCAGCCGCACCGGCTCGCCCATGCCGCGCCCGCCGGGGAGCTTGTGGACGTCGAGCGTGAAGACGCGGCCGCCCGAGGCGGCGAGGAGCAGCTTGTCGGTCGTCTCGGCGTGGAAGGCGAAGCGCGGCCCGTCCCCGTCCTTGAACTTCTGCTCCGCCGCAAGGTCGAGATGGCCGCGGAGGGCGCGGATCCAGCCCTTTTCGGAGCAGATCACCGTCACCGGCTCCCGCTCGATCATCGCCTCGGGCGTGATCTCCTCGACCTGCGGGGCCTCCGCGATTTCGGTGCGGCGGGCGCCGCCGTGGGCGGAGCGGCCGAATTTCGTGCGGATCTCGCGGATTTCCCCCGCCACGCGCTCCCATTGCAAGGCGCCCTCTGCAATGAGCGCCTTCAGCCCCGCCTGTTCCTCCACAAGCCGGTCCCGCTCCGCGCGGAGCTCCATCTCCTCCAGCTTGCGGAGGTTGCGGAGGCGCATGTTGAGGATCGCCTCGGCCTGCACGTCCGTCAGGCTGAATTCCGCCATCAGCACGGCCTTCGGCTCGTCCTCGTAGCGGATGATCTCGATCACCCGGTCGAGGTTGAGATAGGCGACGATGTAGCCTTCGAGCACTTCGAGCCGCCTCGCGATCTCCCCCAGCCGGTGTTCCGAACGGCGGATCAGCACCTCGCGGCGATGCGCGAGGAAGGCGAGCAGCACCTCCCGGAGGCCGCAGACCTTCGGCGTCCGCCCGTCGATCAGCACGTTCATGTTGAGCGGGAAGCGCGTCTCGAGGTCGGTGAGGCGGAAGAGGCTCTCCATCATCTGCGCCGGGTCGACGGACCGGGATTTCGGCTCGAGAACGATCCGGATATCCGCCGCGCTCTCGTCCCGCACATCGGCGAGGAGGGGGAGCTTCTTCTCGTTCACGATGTCGGCCAGCCGCTCGATCAGCTTGGCCTTCTGCACCTGATAGGGGATTTCCGTGACGATCGCCCGCCATGTTCCGCGCCCCGTCTCCTCCACCACCCAGCGGGCGCGGAGGCGGAAGGCGCCGCGGCCTGTCTCGTAGGCGGAGACGATGCTCTCCGTCGGCTCGACGAGAACGCCGCCGGTGGGGAAATCCGGGCCCGGAATCCGGTCCGCCAGCGCGCGGGAGGTGGCGGCGGGGTGCTTGATGAGGTGAAGGAGCGCGTCGCACACCTCATGGACATTGTGCGGGGGAATCGAGGTCGCCATGCCGACGGCGATGCCGGAGGAGCCGTTGGCGAGGAGGTTGGGGAAGGCGGAGGGGAGGACGACGGGCTCCCGCTCCGTGCCGTCGTAATTGTCCCTGAAGTCGACCGCGTTCTCCGCGAGGCCGGCCATCATGGCCTGCGCCGCCTCCGTCAACCGCGCCTCGGTGTAGCGCTGGGCTGCGGCGTTGTCTCCGTCCACATTGCCGAAATTGCCCTGGCCCTCGACCAGCGTGTAGCGCTGCGCGAAGTCCTGCGCGAGGCGGACCAGCGCGTCATAGATCGCCTGATCGCCATGCGGGTGATAGGTCCCCATCACTTCGCCCACGATCTTCGCGCATTTGCGGAAGGCGGTTCCAGGTTCGAGCCGCAGGCCGCGCATGGCGTAGAGGATGCGGCGGTGGACGGGTTTCAGCCCGTCCCGCGCGTCCGGCAGGGCGCGGTTGGTGATGGTCGAGAGGGCGTATTGCAGATACCGCTCCCCGAGCGCGCGGCGCATCGGCTCGGAGAGGATTTCCCCCTCGGTCTTGTCGTCTTCGGGCGCGTCAACCATAGATGTCGTATAGGGCCGAAGCGCCCGGCAGGTCCAGCGGAGACGTCGGGAGGCGCGACCGCGTCGAGCGGGCGCGCCACTTTCGGCTTCAGGCCGCGATCAGTTGGGCAGCGGCCGCCCGCGCTTCGACCGGCGCGGCCTTGCCTGCGCGGATCGCGAGGCGGGAGAGAAGGCTGTCGTTCGTCTCCCAGCGGCAGGCGTAGATCTCGCTCTCGGCGCTCGCCCCTCGCCCGATGATTTCGGGTCGCGCGCCCGCGACGGTGAAGGCGGGCGCCATCCGCGCCTCGATCACGCCGACATAGGCGGTGATCCCGTTCATGTAGGCGAAGTTGCAGCCGGCATACATGAGCTGAGCGGAGATCGAACGCCGGTCGCAATCCGCCGAGACGAAGAAGCGGGTGATCTCCCAGATCTTCGGAGAGGAGACGGGCGCGCCGCCCGTCAGATCGCTGAAGTGCTCTCCGATCATCGTCCTGCCGGCCGTCGGCATGATTCGCGTTGATGCGACATGCCGCCCGTCTTCGTTGGTGACGATGATGTAGAGCGGGTTCAGATCGTCATATTCGTCCCGTTCCTGGCCGAGTTCATTGA
>JAUHWJ010000420.1 GCA_030424705.1 Alphaproteobacteria bacterium
CACGCCCGGCCCCGGCCTCGAGCCGGGGCCCCGACGGGTGACGCGCGGCGCTCATGCCGGCGGGGCCCCGGATCAGGTCCGGGGCCGGGAAGAGGGCCGGGGAATCGCCCGATGACCCGCCTCCTCCCCGTCCTCACCATCCTCCTCGGCCTCGTCGCCGCCTGGTATGCCGGCGCCGTGCTCCTCAACGCGCAATGGGAGCGGGATCAGGCGGAGCGGGCGGGGGTGACGATCACCTTCGCGGAGATCGTGCCGAAGACCATGGCGCAGGAGCGGCCGATGCTCCCCGCCCCGCATCAGGTGGCGGCGGAGCTCTGGAAGACGGTGGTGGAGACCAGCCCGACCTCGAAGCGCTCCCTCGTCTGGCATGGCTGGGTGACGCTTTCGTCCACCCTTCTCGGCTTCGCCTTCGGCACGATCCTCGGCGTCGCGCTCGCCGTCGCCATCACGGCGAGCCGGACGACCGGGCTTTCGGTGATGCCCTGGATCATCGCGAGCCAGACGATCCCGATCCTCGCCATCGCGCCGATGATGATCGTGGTGCTGAACGCCGCCGGCATATCGGGCCTCGCGGCCAAGGCGATGATCTCGATGTATCTCAGCTTCTTCCCTGTCACCGTCGGCATGGTGAAGGGGCTCCGCGCGGCGGATGCGATGCAGGTGGACCTGATGCGCACCTACAGCGCCAGCACGCTCCAGACCTACCTGAAGCTCCGCCTCCCCGCCTCCCTCCCCTATCTCTTCGCTTCGATGAAGGTCGGCGTCGCCGCCTCCCTCGTCGGCGCCATCGTGGCGGAGATGACGCTCAGCCAGGGCGGCGGCATCGGCGCGCGGCTCCTCAACGGCTCCTATTACGGGCAGACGATGATGATCTGGGCCGCGCTCATCGCCGCCGCAGTGATGGCGGGCGCGCTGGTGCCCGCCATCGGGCTCGTGGAGCGGCTCGCGCTCCGGGGGCGGCGGGCGTGAGCGGATGGGTCCTCCTCGCGCTCGCGCTCTGGCTCGGGGCCTGGGGCGCGAATGTCTGGCTCACGCGGCGCACGAAGGCCGCGCGCTGGCTCGCGCCGCTCATCTTCGGCGCGACGCTCCTCGCGCTCTGGGAGGCCATGGTGAGGGGCTTCGGCATCTCCCCCGTCCTCCTCCCCCCGCCCTCCGCCATCGCCGAGCGGTTCGCGGGATCGACGCCGATCCTCTGGGCGGATTTCGTGCAGACCTTCCGCGGCGTGATCGCGGGCTACGCCATCGGCTGCGGCGCGGGCTTCCTGACCGCGCTGGCGATAGACCGCTCGCCCTTCCTGAAGGCCGGGCTCCTCCCCGTGGGCAACCTCGCCGCGGCGCTCCCCATCGTCGGGATCGCGCCGATCATGGTGATGTGGTTCGGGTTCGACTGGCAGTCCAAGGCCGCGGTCGTCGCCATCATGTGCTTCTTCCCGATGCTGGTGAACACCGTCGCCGGCCTTTCCGCCGCCGAGGCGATGCAGCGGGACCTGATGCGGACCTACGCCGCCTCCTACGGCCAGACGCTGCTGCGCCTGCGGCTTCCGGCCGCGGCGCCCTTCCTCTTCAACGGGCTCAAGATCTGCACCACGCTCGCGCTCATCGGCGCCATCGTGGCGGAATTCTTCGGCACGCCCATCGTCGGCATGGGCTTCCGCATCTCCACCGAGGTCGGGCGGATGAATGTCGACATGGTCTGGGCCGAGATCGCGGTGGCGGCGCTTGCGGGCTCCGCCTTCTATGGCATTGTGGCGGCCATCGAACGAGCCGTCACGTTCTGGCACCCGTCGCAAAGGGGATAGGCGGGCGCGTTTTCAACGACAGGAGAGGCGAAATGAAGAAACTGATGCTGACTGCCGTCGCGGCGATCTTCGCCGCCAGCGCCGCACACGCGGCGGACAAGGTGACGCTCCAGCTGAAATGGGTCACGCAGGCCCAGTTCGCAGGCTATTACGTCGCCAAGGACAAGGGCTTCTACGAGGAGGAGAATCTTGACGTCGAAATCCTCCCCGGCGGGCCGGACATCGCGCCGCCTCAGGTGATCGCGGGCGGCGGGGCCGACGTGATCGTCGAATGGATGCCCGCCGCGCTCGCCGCGCGGGAGAAGGGCCTGCCGCTCGTCAACATCGCGCAGCCCTTCACCTCCTCCGGCATGATGCTGACCTGCCGGAAGGACACCGGCATCGCGACGCCCGCCGACTTCAAGGGCAAGACGCTCGGCGTCTGGTTCTTCGGCAACGAGTTCCCGTTCCTTTCGTGGATGAGCCAGCTCGGCCTGCCGACGGAAGGCGGGGCGGACGGGGTGACGGTTCTGAAGCAGGGCTTCAACGTCGACCCGATCCTGAACAAGCAGGCCGACTGCGTCTCCACCATGACCTACAACGAATACTGGCAGATCATCGACGCGGGCATCAGCCCGGACGATCTGACCGTCTTCAAGTATGAGGATCAGGGCGTCGCGACGCTGGAGGACGGGCTCTATGTGCTCGAGCAGAACCTCGCGGACCCGGCCTTCGCCGACAAGATGGTGCGCTTCGTCCGCGCCTCGATGAAGGGCTGGAAATACGCCGAGGCGAACCCGGACGAGGCGGCGGAGATCGTGCTGGAGAACGACGCGACCGGCGCGCAGACCGAGAAGCACCAGAAGCGGATGATGGGCGAGGTGGCGAAGCTCACCGCCGGCTCCACCGGCGCGCTCGACCCGGCGGCCTATGAGCGGACGGTGAAGAGCCTCCTCTCCGGCGGCTCCGACCCGGTGATCTCCAAGGCCCCGGAAGGCGCCTGGACGCACGCGATCTCCGACAAGGCGCTCTGAGGGCGGAAAACTGTTGAGGCTCCGCGCAAAGGCGCGGGGCCTTTTCGTTCAGGAGCCCCGCCCCGCCCGCGCGATCTCGAAGGTCGTCACGATGTCCTCATCCGTCAGCGCCTTCTTGCTGGCCGGCTGGTTCTCCGCCTTGTCGCTGATCGTCTCGCCGCCGAGCGCACGCCCGACATTGAGGACCCGCGCGAGCGAGGCGTAGACATTGTACCAGAACGGCCCGCCAAGCCCGATCAGGATGCCGGCGAGGAGCGTGTAGGCGATCCAGCCGAAATAGGTCCGGTCCGGGTTGCCGGCGCAGCCCTCCGCGGCGAAGACGTCGGAGAGCGAGCGGCCGAAGATCGTGACCTCGGAAAGGCTTGACCCGCAGAACGGGTAATAGCTCGGCCCGATCGGCAGCCCCTCGACGCCGCGGAGCGCGGCGACGCTCTCCGAAAGCCCGTCCACCGCCGCATTCACCTCTCCGAGGGAACCCTCGC
>JAUHWJ010000421.1 GCA_030424705.1 Alphaproteobacteria bacterium
CGTCTCGCGAAAGGTGCGCGCGCCCGCCGCGTCGATAGGCAGGCGGGAGAGCACGACCATACCGTAATGCCCTTCATGCCGGCCATAGCCGAACGCGTCCCGCGGCCCGTCCTTCCGCCCGTCGCCGTCGAGATCGAAGCCGGAGGGGACGCCGGTATTAACCGGCGCGGTGAATATATGGGGGTAATCGATGCCCACCGCGCCGCCTCTCCCTTCCCGCAGATGGTCGCGGAAGAGCGCCGCCGCGACGCCACGCCGGTCATGATCAATCTCGTTGATCAGGATCACATCCGGGCGCACCCGCTGGATGACCTCCGCCGCAATGACGATTCGTTTCGAGCCGCCCAGCCGCAAACGCTGTACGAGTTCGCCCGGTGCAGGGAGGCTCATTGCGGCGTTGAAGGTCGCTATGCGGACGGAACCCTCCGTGGGCGGCGGCGGTTCTTCCGACGAAGCGGTCGAGCCGAGCAACATAGCGAGGAACGCCGCCGCCGCCCTCATCGCGCGAGCGCAAAGCCGAGGTGGAGATAGGCCGCGGAGAAGATCAGGGCGGAGGAGAGGCACGTCCCCCAAAGTCCGATCAGCCAGATCGAGACGAAGGGACCGCCCAGCGCGGCGGCCGCGAACGCCGCCTCGACCTGCGGAATCTGCGCGCCTCCGATCAGCCGGGCGAAGACCGGAGCATAGAGAAGACAGAGGAAGGCGACGAAAAGCGAGAGCGCGCGCAGCCAGAGCCTGCCCGAAACCGGGGTCAGCCGGGCGGCGGAGAGCGGGTCGGATACCGGTCTCAGACCCCGCGCACCCCGGTCGGAAAGCTGCGCCGCGCCGTTCGGCGCCCGCCCGTCCTTCCAGATCAACGCATGGTCGCGAAGGCTCTCCCTGTCGGATATCGCGCCGATCAGCGTCAGGAACCCGAAGACAAATCCTGCGAAGAGCGCGGCCGTCGCCGCCAGCGTGGCCGACCGGGCGGCCGCCTCCGAAATTGGCGGAAGCCCCGGCTCCGCCGCTGCGAACATCGCCACCGGACTGGCCGGGAAGAGCCACCAGGAATGGAGCAGCGCGACTAGCGCGAGGAGCGGCCCGCCCGGCTCCGCCCAGGCCCCCATGACCACCGCGAGGAAAACTGTCGCGGCCGAGAGCATGAGCCCCAGCGCCACCGGGAAAATCCGGAGCGGCAACGATGAGGGCAGATCGCGGCGCCCGTGGCCTCGCCACGCCGCGAAGCCGAGCCACAAGGCCAGCGTCGTCGCCGCTCCATGCGCCAAAGTGAGGGGGCCGGGCGTGAGCGCGACGGGGAGAAAAAAGGCGGAGGCCGTGAACATGCCTGCCGCATAGGCCCCGCGCCGCATCGCTCCTCCCCCGCCTCCCCGTTGGTTGGAGGATAGCGGGGCTCAGTTAGCTTTGCGAGGGGCGACGCCCTCTTTTCGCCCCGATCCGGAGCTCAGGCGCCGGCGAGCCAAGGCTGGCTCGTGGCCCGCTTGGCCTCGAACGCGTCGATATCGGCCGCCTTCTCCATCGTCAGGCCGATATCGTCGAGACCGTTGAGGAGGCAATGCTTGCGGAAGGCGTCGACCTCGAAGGCGATCTCGCCGCCGTCAGGGCCGGAGATCACCTGCCGCTCGAGATCGACGGTCAGCACCGCGTTCGCGCCGCGCGCTGCGTCGTCCAGCAGTTTATCGACCTCTTCTTGCGGCAGGGCGATCGGGAGTATGCCGTTCTTGAAGCAGTTGTTGTAGAAGATGTCCGCGAAGGACGGGGCGATCACACAGCGGATGCCGAAATCGAGCAGCGCCCAGGGCGCGTGCTCCCGGCTCGAGCCGCAGCCGAAGTTCTCGCCCGCGACGATGATCTTCGCCTCGCGATAGGCCGGCTTGTTCAGCACGAAGTCGGGCTTTTCGTTCCCCGACTCGTCATAGCGCATCTCGTCGAAAAGGTTCTTGCCGAGGCCGGTCCGCTTGATCGTCTTCAGGAACTGCTTGGGGATGATCATGTCGGTGTCGATGTTGATGAGCGGCATCGGCGCGGCGACGCCGGTGAGCTTGTCGAACTTGTCCATGATCGTCCTCCCGTTCAGGTCGTCGCGGTAAAGCATGGGGCGCGGCGGCGTGCAAGAAGTGAGGCCACTGGCGGCGGGACGGCAAGCGGCGTAAGCCCGGCTCATGACTGTTCTCGCTTCGCTCCGCCCGGATGCGCCCTGGCTCTCCGCCGGCGCGCTCATGGCGTTCGGCTCAAGCTTCGGGCAGACCTTCTTCATAGCCGCCTTCGCTGGCGTATGGCGGGAGGAATTCGCGCTCAGCCACGGCGACTGGGGTGCGATCTACATGGCGGCGACGCTGGCCTCCGCCGTCGCGCTGACCCAAGCGGGGCGGCTCGCCGACGTCTGGCGGGCGCGCCCGCTGGCCCTCGCGGTGCTTGTCGCCTTCGCGCTCGTCGCGGTCGGCCTTTCCTTCGTCACCGCGTGGTGGACGCTCGCACTCCTCATATTCGGGCTCCGGTTCTGCGGGCAGGGGATGCTGAGCCACATTGCGATGACCTCGATGGGCAAGTGGTTCCGGGCCAAGCGGGCCCGCGCCATCGCCATCGCCACGCTCGGCTTCTCGCTGGGGGAGGCGGTCCTGCCGGCGGGCGCGATCGCCGTGATCGGGCTGGTTGGATGGCGCGACGCGTGGCTCCTGATCGCCAGCGCTCTCGTCTTTGTCTTTGCACCGCTTCTCGCGTGGCTCTTGCGGCGGGAGCGAAGGCCGCTTGCGGCGGCGGAGCCGCCGGAGCTTTCCGCCGGGATGGACGGGCGGCACTGGACACGTTCCGAGATGGTGTCCGAGCGGACGTTCTGGGCGCTTGTCCCCGGGCTGATCGGCCCGGCCTGGATCGGAACGGTAGTCTTCTTCCAGACCGTCCACCTTACCGAGGTCAAGGGCTGGGACCTTGCGGCCTACGCCGCGCTCGCCTTTCCTGCCTATTCCCTCGCCGCGACGGCGGGAAGCTTCGGCTTCGGCTGGGCGGCGGACCGGTTCGGGGTCGCCCGGCTCCTGCCTGTCTACCTCCTCGGCTGGGCGGCCGGCGCGGCGCTCATGGGGCTTTCCGGCGGGTTGCTCGCCGGCGTGATCGCGCTCGCGGTCGGGGGGATCGGCTCGGGCGCCGTCTCCGTGGTCCACGGCGCCGTCACGGCGGAGCTTTACGGGACGCGCTGGCTTGGCGGAGTCAAGGCGCTGACCTATGCGCTCGCCGTCCTCGCCTCGGCGCTCGGGCCGGGATTGAGCGGCGCGCTTCTTGACGCCGGCGTCGGGTTCG
>JAUHWJ010000422.1 GCA_030424705.1 Alphaproteobacteria bacterium
GGCGGGGTCGCGATGATCGAAAGCTCGCGCACGCCGGACATGGACATCTGGAGCGTCCGGGGGATCGGCGTCGCCGTCATCGTCAGCACATGGACGTCGGAGCGCAGCCGCTTCAGCCGCTCCTTGTGCGCGACGCCGAAATGCTGCTCCTCGTCGATGATGAGGAGGCCGAGATTGCGGAACTTCACGCCCTTGGCGAGAAGCGCATGGGTGCCAATGACGATGTCCACCGTCCCGTCCGCCAGCCCTTCCCGCGTCGCGTCCGCCTCCTTCTGGCCGATGAAACGGGAGAGCTGGCGGACCTTTAGCGGCAGGCCCTTGAACCGCTCCTTGAACCCCGCCGAATGCTGCCGGGCGAGGAGCGTGGTGGGGCAGATCAGCGCCACCTGCACGCCAGACATGGCGGCGACGAAGGCGGCGCGGAGCGCAACCTCGGTCTTGCCGAAGCCCACATCGCCGCAGACGAGCCGGTCCATCGGCCGCCCGGAGGACAGATCCTCCAGCACGTCCTCGATGGCGCGGAGCTGGTCTTCCGTCTCCTGCCAGGGGAAGCGGGCGCAGAACTCGTCCCAGGCGTGTTCGGGCGGCGTGAAGCGCGGCGCCTCGCGCAGCATCCGCTCGGCGGCGACACGGATGAGCTTTTCCGCCATGTCGCGGATGCGCTCCTTCAGCTTCGCCTTCTTGGCCTGCCAGGCTCCGCCGCCCAGCCGGTCCAGCAATCCTTCCGAATGGCCGTAGCGGGAGAGAAGCTCGACATTCTCGACCGGGAGATAGAGCCGGTCCCCCCCGTGATACTCGACTTCGAGGCATTCATGGGGCGCGCCGAGCGCCTCCACCGTCTTCATCCCCTGATAGCGGCCGACGCCATGCTCCACATGCACGACGAGATCGCCGACGGAGAGCGTCCCCGCCTCTGCGATGAAATTCTCCGCTTTTCGACGCCGCGTCTTCCGCACGAGCCGTTCGCCGAGAATGTCCTGCTCCGCGATCACCGTGAGGTCGCCGGCGACGAAGCCCACCTCCAGCGGCCAGGTGACGAGCCGGAGCGCGCCCCGCTCCGCCGCCTCCACCTCGCTCCAGCGCGCGGCGGGCTTCGCGCCCTCAAGCCCGTGATCCTCCAGCATGGCGGCGAGCCGCTCCCGCGCCCCTTCCGACCAGGCGGCGATGACGACGCGGCCCTTCGCCCGCCGGTCCCGCACATGGTCGGCCAGCGCGTCGAAGACGTTGACGCCCTCCATCTGCCGTTCGGGCGCGAAGTTCCGCCCCGCCCGCGCGCCGAGGTCGATGACGCCCGGCCCCGGCGCCTCCCGGTGCGGGGTGAAGCGGCGCACGGGACGGCCCCGCAGCGCCGCCTCCATCTCCGCGGGCGGGACGTAGAGCGCCGCGGGCGGCGGCGCCTTGTAGGCGGCCCCGCCGCCCTTCCCCTTCGTCGCCGCGCGCCGCGCCTCGTAATGCTCCTCGACCTGGGCCCAGCGCGCCTCCGCCGCCTCCTCCGCCCGGTGGTCGAAGGTGACCGGCGCGCCCGGCAGATAGTCGAAGAGCGTCTCCATCGCTTCATGGAGGAGCGGCGCCCAATGCTCCGCCCCCTGATGCTTCCGCCCCGCGCTCACCGCGTCATAGAGCGGGTCGTCGAGCCCCGCCGCGCCGAACATCTCGCGATAGCGGCGGCGGAAGCGGGCGATGCTCTCCGCGTCGAGCGGCGCCTCCGTCGCCGGGGCGAGGTCGATCCTCTTGATCCGCTCGATCGTCCGCTGGCTCTCCGCCTCGAAGCGCCGCGCGCCGTCCAGCACGTCGCCGAAAAGATCGAGCCGGACGGGATGCTCCGCCCCCGGCGGGAAGATGTCCACGATCCCGCCGCGGAGCGCGAAATCCCCCGGTTCCGTCACCGTGGAGGCCCGGTTGTAGCCGGAGCGGCTCAGGTAATCCGTAAGCGCCTCGAGGTCGATCCGCCCGCCCACGGCGGCCGAGAAACTCCCCGCCCGCACCGCCTCGCGCGCCGGGGCGCGCATCGAAGCGGCGTTCACGGTCGTGAGCACGACGGAGGGGGCGGAGAACCCTTCGGCCAGCGCCGCAAGCGTCGGCATCCGCGTCGCCGTGATCTCCCCGTTCGGGGAAATCCGGTCATAGGGCGTGCAGTCCCAGGCCGGGAAGCGGAGCACGGGAAGCTCCGGCGCGAAGAAGGCGAGCGCGTCCGCCATCGCCGCGGCGCGCCGGTCGTCCCGCGCCACATGGATCACCGGCCCGCCATGCGCGCGCGCGAGATCGGCGACGACCTTGCCGTCGAAGCCTTCCGGCGTGCCGCCGACGCGGAGGTCGGAGGCGGAGGGGGCTTCATCCTTCATCTGGGCTGGCTCCGGAAGGGGCGCACCCGCGCCACGGGGCGCGACCTAGCGCGCATCCGCCCCGGGCTCAACCCTCAGAACCCCCGCAGCAGCGCGTCCGTCCAGCCCGGCCCGTGCCGCGCCCCCGCGGCGGAGGCTGCGGCGAGCATTGACAGGACCGCCGCGGCGGCGGACCAGAGCCGCGCCCGCTCGAAGAGCCGCAGCAGCCCCTCCCGACCCGGTGAAATCTCGGCCGCCCGCACGATCGCGAACGCGCCCCAGGCCGAGAGCGCGGCGGCCGGCGCGAGGAGGACAAGAAGCCCCAGCGCCGCCTCGCTTCCGCTCCGCCAGGCATATGTCCCGAGCAGCGCGACGACGAAGGCCCCCGCCCCCGCCGCGAACCCCGCGCGCCGCCGGATCGTTCGCGCGAAAAGCGAAAGGTTCCGCCGGGCGAAGCGCTCGAACAAAGCCGCATCCTCCCCGCCCCGCCTCGCCCGCACGAAAAGCTCGTTCGGCACGCCGAAGGTGTAATTGCAGACGAGCCCCCAGAAGAGCACGCCGAAGACCCAGTACCAGGGGCTCAGGAATGTCGCATGAGTCATCATCGAGAGGCGGCCCCGCAACTTGCCGCCTGCAGCATCGCATGGCACGAAGGGTCAGGCAAAGCGCAAAAAGGCGTCACCAATGGTCCAGACTCTCGCCGCTCCCTTCCCCCACACCCGCCCGCGGCGGACCCGTCAGGCCCCCTGGGTGCGGGACCTTGTGCGCGAGAACACGCTGACCGTGGGCGATCTCATCTGGCCGATCTTCGTGCGGGAAGGCGCGGACGGGGAGGAGCCGATCCCCTCCATGCCCGGCGTCTCCCGCCTGACGGTCGACCGGGCGGCGGACGCCGCGGCGCGGGCGGCCGATCTCGGAATCCCCTGTGTCGCCCTCTTCCCCTACACGCCGCAA
>JAUHWJ010000423.1 GCA_030424705.1 Alphaproteobacteria bacterium
GGATGCGCGCGGGCGGTATCATCGCAAGGCATCGTGCCTCCGTCAGTCGTTGCAAACCGACGTGAATCACAAACCCTTGATATCGCTCAACTCATTCTCGGGCGGGCTCTTAATCCGTTAGTGCTGCGAGGCGATCGAACGGCCACAATCGCCGGACATGCGGCTGCCACGCCGCACTGCCTTTCGTCTGATCTCTGCCCTGAGACCAAACCTGGGGGCAGGTCTACGTGGGGTCCAATGTCCGCTTCCGCCGAAGATCCGCGGGGCATTCGCGATCGCAGCGAAAGTCCGGTCTCCGCCCATACTGACGCTCATGCGCTGACCCGCGAGTACCCTCTTCATAGTCGGTCCCGGCTCCACATTCCACTGGACTTCATCTGTTCCGGAAGTATTGGTCGACCTGCGCCGCGGGATCAGTTTAGCCACCCGGCGGCGCACCGCCCGGCCGCTCCGGGCTCGTCCCGGTAGGAGGCGCGGAAACGGTCCGCGCCCGAACCTGGAGACGAACCATGACCGAGACCACCCACGTCGAGACCGAGACGCCGATCACGCCTGAGCCTGCCGCACCGAAGCGGAAGCCGGCCGCGAGGCCGAAGGCCGCGGCCAAGCCGAAGGCGGCGTCGATCCCGAAGAAGGCCCCCGCCCGCCCCGAGACCAAACGCGAGAAGCTGATCGAGCTTCTCGGCCGGAAGGGCGGCGCAGAGGTCGCCGCGATCAGCGAGACGCTCGGCTGGCTGCCGCACACCACGCGGGCGGCGCTGACCGGGCTCCGGAAGGCCGGCTTCGCGATCAAGGCGGAGAAGCCGGCGGGCGGCGGCGCCAGCCGCTACCGGATCGCGGCCCGCCCCGCCGAACCGGCGCGATGAGCCGGGAGGCGGATGTCGCACGCGAGGTCGCCGCGCTCGGCGGCCTCGCCCGGGCCGAACTGGCGGCGCGCTGGATGAAGGCATTCGGCGCGCCGGCGGCCTCGGACGTGCCGCCCGCCTTGATGCGGAAGGCCCTCGCCTGGGAAATCCAGGCGAAGGCTTTCGGCGGTCACGCGCCGAAGACGCTGCGGGCGCTGAAGGCGGCGGCGGAAGGAAGACCGGCGGCGTCCTCGCCTGCCAACCGGCCCGGGATGCGTCTCGTCCGGGAGTGGAACGGGGTGGTCCACGAGGTCGAGGCGTTGCAGGACGGATGGCGCTGGCGGGGCGAGACCTGGTCTTCGCTCTCCGCGATTGCGAAGGCGATCACGGGGGCGAAGTGGTCCGGCCCCCGCTTCTTTGGCCTGGCGGGGCGGCGATGACCGAGCGTCGGAAGGTCCGCTGCGCGATCTACACGAGGAAGTCGTCCGAGGAGGGGCTGGAGCAGGCCTTCAACTCGCTCGACGCCCAGCACGAAGCCTGCGCCGCCTATGTCGCCAGCCAGAAGCATGAAGGCTGGGTCCTCCTGAAGGATCGCTACGACGACGGCGGGATCTCGGGCGGCACGCTGGAGCGCCCCGCCTTGCAGCGGCTCCTCGGCGAGATCGAGGCGGGGCGGGTCGATCGGGTGGTCGTCTACAAGGTGGACCGGCTCACCCGGTCGCTCGCCGACTTCGCCAAGCTGGTGGAGCGCTTCGACAAGGTCGGGGCCTCCTTCGTCTCGGTCACCCAGTCCTTCAACACCGCGACCAGCATGGGGCGGCTGACGCTCAACGTCCTCCTCTCCTTCGCGCAGTTCGAGCGCGAAGTGGCGGCCGAGCGCATCCGGGACAAGATCGCCGCCTCCAAGCGCAAGGGCATGTGGATGGGCGGGAACGTCTCCCTCGGCTACGAGGCGAAGGAGCGGACGCTCGTCGTTAACGAGGCGGAGGCGGAGACCGTGCGGGCGATCTTCGGCTTGTATCTGCAATGGGGAAAGATCCGCCTCGTGAAGGACGAAGCTGACCGGCGCGACCTCCGCACCAAGCTTCGACCGCATCTCGAAGGGAGAGCGAGAGGCGGCGCTCCCTTCAGCCGGGGCCACATCCATCAGGTGCTCACCAACCCGGTCTACATCGGACGGATCAGGCACGGCGCGAAGACCTATCCGGGAGTGCATGACGCCATCATCGATCAGGCGACCTGGGACGCCGTCCAGTCGAAGCTGGCGGAAAACGCGGCCAAGGATCGGGGAAGCCGAGCATCAGCGGGCGGCGCTCTGCTGGCCGGCAAGATGGTCGACGAGACGAACGATCGGCTGACGGCCACCCATGCGAACAAGCGAGGCCGTCGCTATCGCTACTATGTCTCGAACCGGTTGATCGCGAAGGGCGGCGATGCGCGCGCCTCAGGATCGCGCATCCCGGCGGCGACGCTTGAACAGGTCGTCGCCGACGCGCTGGCGCGGCGGCTCGGCGCGCCCGGCTTCATCGCCGGTGCGATCCGCGCGGCGAGCGCTTCCGAGATAGAGGTCGCCCATGCGCGATGCCGGAAGATGAGCGACACGCTTGGCGAGCAAGGACTGTTCGACGAGGCCTTAAAGCTGATCGCCGAAGCGCAGATTCGCCCCGACGCAATGTCGATCACTCTCGCGCTTGACGGTCTCGCCAAGCTCCTCGGCGTCGGAGCTGATCGGCTCGATCCGGAACGCCTGTCGTTCGATGAACCCGTCTCGATCCGCAAGCGCGGCGTCGAGACCCGCATCGTTCTCGGGACCGCGCCCGTCGAGATCGACCGGAAGCTGGCCGGGCGGATCTCCGCCTCGGTCCGATGGATGGACGAGCTTCGCGCCGGCGCATCAATGGAGGACATCGCAGGGCGCGAGGGTGTTCCGGCCCAACGCTTGACGAGCCTTCTCCGCCTCTCGCTCCTCGCGACGGACATCATCAAGGCGGTGTCCGGCGGAGCGCAACCGGAGCGACTGACCGTCGATGCGGTCCTCAAGTCGCCGCATCTCGATCTCTGGTCGGATCAGCAGCGCTGGGTGTCGCGCCTCTAGCGCATCGCCGAAGGCCAATTCCTATCCGTTAAATTCGCGAAAAGAGACGCGGGGCTCAAAAAGGGCCCACGGCGTCTCTCTACGTCGAAGTCGCGATGCGGCTGGGTCCGCTAACCCCCGGAAACACGGCGCGATTCGCCGGTCGTCTCCAGATCCGGCGATTCTCACGGACCGGCTGGCTGGGGCGGGAGGATTCGAACCTCCGAATGACGGTACCAAAAACCGTTGCCTTACCGCTTGGCGACGCCCCAGCAGCGCCGCCTGATTACGCGCTCGCCGCGCGGCCCGCAAGCCGCTCTCAAGCCCGGTCCTGTGCCTCGACGGAGAGGATCG
>JAUHWJ010000424.1 GCA_030424705.1 Alphaproteobacteria bacterium
TTTCGGCGACCATTCTGGTCTCGGCCTGTCGATCTCGAAGCAGATCGTGGAGGCGCATGGCGGGACGATCTGGGCGGAGAACATCCGGCCCATCGGCGCCGCCAAGGCGCCGCCCGCCGGCGCCCGTTTCACCTTCGAGCTGCCGCTTTGAGCGCAAGCCCGCTGCATGGCGCGGCCGTCTCCCATGCGGGGGGCTGCCTCCTGATCCTCGGCAGGTCCGGGACAGGCAAGTCCACGCTCGCGCTGGAGATGGCCGGGCTCGGCGCGGGGATCGTGGCGGATGATCTCGTCGTCCTCTCGCCCGCAAATGGCTGCCTCATCGCTGCGCCGCTCCGCCCTGGCGCGACTGTGCTCGTCGAGGCGCGCGGGCTTGGCTTTCTGCGGCTCCCGGCCGCGCCGCCCGCGCCGCTTCGCCTAGTGCTCGATCTGGACCGCGAGGAGGAGGCGCGCCTTCCGCCGCGTCGCTACTGGTCGCATGCGGGCGTCTCCGTTCCTCTCCTCCTCCGACCGGCGCGGCTCCTGGCGACGGCGCTTTTCCTCGCCCTTGCTTCGGGCGGGCCGGAGGATCCGGAAGCGCTGCCGCCCTTGCGCTGAGCGGCGCGCTTGACCAAGCTGTTAACCAGTTCATGTTGCGGTGCGCCGCGACTCGGCTTCAGGCGGGAAAGCGAATGATCGGTCTGGTTATCGTGGCCCATGGAGGCCTCGCGCGTGAGCTTCTCGCGGCGACGGAGCATGTGGTCGGCCCGCAGCCCGGCGCCGTCGCCATTTCCACGAGCCCCGATGACGACCTCTCATCCAAGCAGGCCGAGATCGACGCGGCCGTCGCTTCCGTATCCGACGGATCGGGGGTGGTCCTTGTGACGGATATGTTTGGCGGCACGCCCTGCAACCTTGCCATCGGGTGCATGGGCGAGGGCGTGGAGGTGATCTACGGCGCGAACCTGCCGATGCTCGTGAAGCTCGCCAAGTCGCGCACCCGCCCGCTTGGCGAGGCGGCGGACGCCGCGATCGAGGCCGGGCGCAAATATGTCGACGGCGCGAGCCGCATGCTGCAGGCCAAGGCGGTCTGACCGGCCTTGCCGCGCCGTCGCCTCCTGATCCGGAACGAGAAGGGGCTTCATGCGCGCGCTTCCGCGCGCTTCGTCGAGACTGTCGAGCGGTTCGACGCGCGCGTGGAAGTGATGCGGGACGGGCTCTCCGTCTCCGGCGACTCGATCATGGGCCTCCTCATGCTTGGCGCCGCACAGGGCGCGACACTCGAAATAGAGGCGGAAGGGCCGGAAGCGGAGGCGCTGCTCGCCGCTCTGGCCGCGTTGCTCGAGGACCGGTTCGGTGAGCGGCGCTGAACCCTGTCAGACCCGGCGAGCCGGGCAGCCGATCAAATGGTCGTTCACCATCCCGGTCGCCTGCATGAAGGCGTAGACGATGGTCGGCCCGCAGAACTTGAAGCCCCGCGACTTCAGCGCCTTCGACAACTCGCGGCTCAGCGGGGTCTCCGCCGGGACATCGCTCATTCGCTCGAAGCTGTTGACGATGGGCGCGCCGCCGGTGAAATCCCACAGGAAGCGGGAGAAGGGCTCGGCCCCGCCCATCTCCGTCCATGCGCGGGCGCCGGCGATCGTCGCCTCGATCTTGCCGCGGTGCCGCACGATGCCGGGATCGGCCAGCAGCCGCGCGACGTCCGCCTCCCCATAGCGCGCGATCCGCTCCGGCTCGAAGCTGTCGAAGGCGGCGCGGAACCCCTCCCGCTTCCTCAGGATCGTGATCCAGGCGAGCCCGGCCTGAAAGCCGTCGAGGATCAGTTTCTCGAAGAGCGCCCGGCCGTCTCGTTCGGGCCGGCCCCATTCCTCGTCATGATACGCGACGTAGAACGGGTCCGACCCGCACCAGGGGCACCGCCCTTCAAAACCTTCATCTCTCATTGCGTCCTCCCGCCCTCTGACGGCCAAGAGCTATCCGCAAGGGCGACGCAAGGCGAGCGTGGCGGTTAACGTCTCGCCCTAAGGTCTCTGCTACGCAGTTACCGGAAAGCGGCGGACATGATTCGAAAGTTTGGCGCTTCGGTCTCTCAGGGCGGGGGGGCGTGCATGAGCGGTGTCATGGTGTTGAACGCGGCCCTCGGCGGCGTCGGAGGAGCGAAGGGCGCGCGCAGGGTCGGAGCCGTGGTTCCGGGGCGGGACGGTCTGAAGGTCGGCTTCGGCCGCATTGCAGGGCCTGCGGCGCTGATTGTGGCGACGGCCGGCGCGCTCGGCGGCGTGAACCGAATCTACGGGCATGAGGCGGGGGACCGCCTGATCGCCGACGCCGCGGCGCGGCTAGCCCATGCGCTGCCGCCGCGCGGCTGCCTCGCCAAGCTTTCAGGAGCGAAGTACGCCGTTCTTGTCCCCGCCGCCTCGCCCGAGGCGGCGCATGACCTAGCGCGCGACCTGGCTGACGCGATGGCCGCCGCCCTTTCCGGCCCATCGGTAGACCCTCGGCTCGGCCTTGCCTGGACCCCATCGCTTCAGCCCGGGCAGGAGGAGGCGCTGATCGCCGCCGCGCTCGGCGCGCTCGACCGGGCCAAGGCGGACGGGGCGGAGATCGAGATCTCCCTTCTCGACGACGAGGCGGAGCGGGATGCGCTCGGTCGCGCCCGTCGCGCGCTCGACGCGATCCGTACGGGCGGAGCCAGTATCGCGCTGCAGCCGGTCGTGGCCGCCGACGCCTCGAAGCGAATCCTTTTCCGTGAGGCCTTGATCCGCGTCTCCGGCTCTTCGGGCGCGGCGATGCCGGCGCAGGACTTCATGCCGGAGCTCGAACGACTGGGAATGACCGAGGAAGTGGACGTCGCCGCGCTCTCCCTCGCCTTCGATGCGCTGGCGCGCGACCCCTCGACCCGCGTATCGGTCAATCTTTCCGGAGCGGCCATGACGCGGCGGAAATGGCCCGAGGCTTTCGCCGCGTTCGCCGCCGCCGCGCCAGACTGCGCCGCGCGGCTGATCGTCGAGGTGACGGAGGAGGCTGCGATCGCCCGCGCCGGGGCCGCATCGTCTCTCTTTGCGCTGATCCGCAAGCATGGAGCCGCGCTCGCGCTGGACGATTTCGGGGCTGGCCGCACGTCCTTCCGCCACCTGCGGGACTTTCGCTTCGACCTCGTGAAGATCGACGGCGGGTTCATCCGCGGCATCGATTCCTCGGCGGACAACCAGATGCTCGTCTCCGCGCTCGTCGCCATCGCGCGGCAATTCGACATGATGGTGGTCGCCGAATTCGTGGAGACGGCTGCAGAA
>JAUHWJ010000425.1 GCA_030424705.1 Alphaproteobacteria bacterium
GGTCTGCCGCGAGATCGGGGTGGACCTTTCGCGCCACCGGGTGAAGAGCTTCGACGATTTCGAGGATTGGGGCGAGGATATCGAGAGCTACGACCTCATCGTCGCCCTCTCCCCCGCCGCCCAGCGGCGGGCGCAGGAATACACCCGCCACCACGCCATCGAGGTCGAATACTGGCCTACGCTGGACCCGACCGGCCTCGCCGAAGGCCGCGAGGCGAAGCTCGCCGCCTATCGCCAGACGCGGGACCAATTGGCGAAGCGGATCCAGGAGCGGTTCCCGCGCTGAGGCGCCTTCGGGGCGGCGGATTCCGGGGATTTCCATGGAAATCGGGTTCGGGACATTGAATTTGAATGAAAAAAGTCGTGATCGGATTGTTTCAGGGGGTTTCGGGGGGCCTTGCGGGCGGGCGGCGGCGCTCCCGCTCCCTGCCTCTGCAGGGGCGCTGCTCGCGGTGCGGGACGGGGGCTGCGGGCGATCCATGATTTTTCATGGATCGGGGCCGGGCGCTTCGTTCTTCGGGGCCCCGGATCAAGTCCGGGGCCCGGCGAGAGGGGCCGAGGGAATGCAAGGGGCGCGAGGCCCCGGCCTTGAGCCGGGGCCCCGAGGGGGTGGGCGCTTTACTCATCGGGGCCCCGGATCGGGTCCGGGGCCGGGCGAGAGGGGCGGGCCGGATGCGGGCTCCGGCGGTGAGGCGCCGTGCGGTCTGGACAAATCGGCCCCGCCGCGCGAGAGGAGCGCGCCGGAAAGAGCACGGAAGGGAGAGACGGACATGGCTGAGACCATTGCGGCGCTGATCGCCGGACATGACGACGCGGCGCCGGCCCTCGGCGCGCCGGGGCGGCCCTGGCTGACCTATGGCGGGCTGCGCGCGCTTTCGGGCGAGGTCGCGGCGCGGCTCCATGCGGCCGGGATCGGGCGGGGCGACCGGGTCGCCATCGTGCTGCCGAACGGGCCGGAGATGGCGGCGGCCTTCGTCACGGTCGCGCAGGCGGCGGTGACGGCGCCGCTCAACCCGGCCTACAAGCAGGAGGAATATTCCTTCTATCTCGAGGACCTGAAGGCGAAGGCGCTGATCGTGGCCGAGGGCTATGACGGCCCGGCGTTGGCGGCGGCCCGGCCCTTCGGGCTGAAGATCCTCCGCCTCGGCTTCGACGAGGCGGCGCCGGCCGGCGCCTTCACGCTCAGCGCCGAGGGCGCGGGCGGCGCGCCTTCCGACGCCTCCCCGGCGCGGGCGGACGACGTGGCGCTCATCCTCCACACTTCGGGCACGACCTCCCGCCCGAAGATCGTGCCGCTCCTCCAGTCCAACGTCGCCGCCTCCGCCGGGAACATCCGCGAATCGCTCGCGCTCAGTGCGGCGGACCGGTGCCTCAACGTGATGCCGCTCTTCCACATCCACGGCCTGATCGCCGCGATCTCCGCCTCGCTGTCCGCCGGCGGCTCGATCTGGTGCGCGCCGGGCTTCGACGCGCTCCGCTTCTTCGGCTGGATGGGCGAGGCGCAACCGACCTGGTTCACCGCCGTGCCGACCATGCACCAGGCGCTGCTCGCCCGCGCGGAGCGGAACAGGGACGTGATCGCCGCGGCGAAGCTGCGCTTCCTCCGCTCCTCCTCCGCCTCGCTCCCCGCCCCCGTCATGCGCGCGCTCGAAGCCGCCTTCGGCGCGCCGGTGATCGAGGGCTACGGGATGACGGAGGCCACCCATCAGATGACCTCCAACCCCCTTCCCCCCCGGGCGCAGAAGCCGGGCGCCGTCGGCCTCCCCGCCGGCCCGCTCGTCCGCCTCGCCCATGAGACGGAGAACCGGCTGCTGCCGGACGGCGCGACGGGCGAGATCGCCATTTCCGGCCCGAACGTCACGCCGGGCTATGAGGGCAACCCGGAGGCGAACGCCAAGAACTTCTTCGAGGCGGAGGGCCGGCGCTGGTTCCGCACCGGCGATCAGGGCGCCTTCGATGAGGACGGCTACCTCACCCTCACCGGGCGGCTGAAGGAGATCATCAACCGGGGCGGCGAGAAGGTGAGCCCGCTGGAGGTGGACGCGATCCTCCTCGAACATCCCGCCGTCGCGCAGGTGCTGACCTTCGCGCTGCCGCATCCGAAACTCGGGGAGGAGGTCGCGGCCGCCGTGGTGCTGCGCGAGGGCATGGAGGCGGACGAGCGCGCGCTGCGCGATTTCGCCGGCGCCCGCCTCGCGGCGTTCAAGACGCCGCGGAAGATCGTGTTCCTCGACGAGATCCCGAAGGGCGCGACCGGCAAGATGCAGCGCATCGGCATGGCCGAGAAGCTCGGCCTCGTCTCGGAGGCCTGAGCCATGAAGATCTGCATCTACGGCGCCGGCGCCATCGGCGGCTATATGGGCGCGAAGCTGGCGGAGGCGGGCGCAGAAGTCAGCCTCGTCGCCCGCGGCCCCCATCTCGCCGCGATGCAGGCGAACGGGCTCACGCTCATCGAGGAGGGCGAGCGGAAGACTGTGAAGGTCCGCGCGGAACAGGACCCGGCGGCGCTCGGCCCGCAGGATTACGTCATCGTCACGTTGAAGGCCCATTCCGTCCCCCCGCTTGTGCCGCTCATGCAGCCGCTTCTCGGGCCGGAGACGACGGTGGTGAGCGGCGTCAACGGCGTTCCGTGGTGGTATTTCCACAAGATCGGCGGGGCACTTGAGGGGCGCCGCGTCCACGCCGTCGACCCCGGCGACGCGCAGTGGAACGGCTTCGGGCCGGACCGGGTGCTCGGCTGCGTCGTCTATCCGGCGGCGGAGGTGATCGAGCCCGGCATCGTCAACCATATCGAGGGCAACCGCTTCTCGCTTGGGGAGCCCGACGGCTCGAAATCCGCCCGCGCGACGGCGCTTTCGGAGGCGCTGGCCGCCGCCGGGCTGAAGGCGCCGGTGCGCCCGCGCATCCGGGACGAGATCTGGGTCAAGCTCTGGGGCAACCTCTCCTTCAACCCGATCTCCGCGCTCACCCATGCGACGCTCGACGTGCTCTGCACGGACGAGGGGACACGTGCGGTGGCCAAGGGGATGATGCTGGAGGCGCAGGCCATCGCGGAGGCGCTCGGCGTGAAGTTCCCGATCGACGTCGAGCGGCGGATCGACGGCGGCGCCGCGGTCGGCGCGCACCGCACCTCGATGTGGCAGGACCTCGACGCGGGCCGCCCGATGGAGATCGACGCGCTGGTGACGGCGGTGCAGGAGCTCGGGCGCCTGACCGAAATCCCGACGCCGACCATCGACATCGTGCTCGCGCTGATCCGCCTCC
>JAUHWJ010000426.1 GCA_030424705.1 Alphaproteobacteria bacterium
GGCTTACCGCCTCGCCCGCGCCGCACGCCTGCAGGGCGCAGCCAGCGGCTCGCTACACGCTGGGAAGGGCGGAGGCGCCGCGCGAATCGTCTCGGTCCATGTCTCCGGAGCAGCGGGCGGGCGGCTGCTATGGACAGTTCACGAGGAAGAGGCGCCGGACGCCGCAGCGCACGAGGGCGCGCCCTACGCCTTTGCGCGACGGCGGGCGGACGGTGCCCTTCTCTCCGCCAACGCCGAATTCGAGGCGCTGCCGCCGGCGCGGCGCGAGGCCGTCTTCGCGGCGGCGGAGGCGGCTGAGGCTGCAGGCCGCGCCCATGCCGAGGCGCCGGGCGGCGCCATCGTGCTCACGCGGCAGGGCCCGGCGAACGCGCGGGAGATCTTCGTCTTTTCCGGCGGCGGCGCCGCCGCCGAGGCGTTCTTCGAGGCGGCGCCGGTCGCGCTGGTGCGCCTCGATCTCGCAGGCGGCATCAGGGCCGCGAACGCTGAGGCCCGCGCGCTCCTCGGCCCCGGGGCCGTGACGGGCGGCGCCTTCGGCGACCATGTTGAAGGGCTGAGCCGGCCGATCGCGGCCCGCATCGCCGAGGCCGCGGAGGGGCGCGGCGCCGGTCGCCCTGACCTCGCCCGCGCCGCGCGACGCGATCGCGACCTTTATCTCCAGATCGCCCTCCGCCGCGTCGAGAGCGAGGGGGAGGCCGGCGTGCTCGCCGTCATCTCCGACGCCACGGACATGGAGGCGCGGGAGCGGCAATTCGTTCAGTCCCAGAAGATGCAGGCCGTCGGGCAGCTCGCTGGCGGCGTGGCGCACGACTTCAACAATCTCCTCACCGCGATCCTCGGCCATTGTGACCTTCTCGCGGTGCGGCGTGACGAATCGGACCCGGATTTCGAGGATCTGACCCAGATCAGGCAGAACGCGAACCGCGCCGCGGCGCTGGTGCGACAGCTCCTCGCCTTCTCCCGCCAGCAGAAACTCAACCCCGCCTCCGCCGATATCCGCGACGTGATGGGGGAATTGAGCCACCTCCTCAACCGCCTGATCGGCGAACGCGTCAGCCTCCGGGTCGACTGCGCGGAGGCGCTCTGGCCCGTCTGGATCGACGCGCAACAATTCGAACAGGTGATCCTCAACCTCGTCGTCAACGCGCGCGACGCAATGCCGGAGGGCGGCGAAATCTCCATCGCCTGCCGGAACGAGACGATCACGGAGGAGGTGCGGCGAGACCGGGCCTCGGTCCCGGCCGGCGA
Organism: Alphaproteobacteria bacterium; assembly: GCA_030424705.1. GTDB lineage: Bacteria > Pseudomonadota > Alphaproteobacteria > Rhodobacterales > Rhodobacteraceae > Pikeienuella. The sequence continues at coordinate 1,246 of JAUHWJ010000426.1, forward strand.
CTACGTGCGAATCGAGATCGTCGACAACGGCGAGGGCATGAGCGAGGAAGTCCGCGCCAAGGTGTTCGAGCCCTTCTTCACGACGAAGCGGCCAGGCGAGGGCACCGGCCTCGGCCTCTCCACGGCCTACGGCATCGTGAAGCAGACCGGCGGCTTCATCTTCGTGGACAGCACGCCCGGAAAGGGCGCGACCTTCACGCTCCTTATGCCCCGCCATGCCGGGGCGGCGGCGCGGCCCACCGCGCGGCGCGCCCCCGCCGCCGCGCGCGATCTGACCGGGGAGGGGGTGATTCTCCTTGTGGAGGACGAAGCGCCCGTCCGCGCCTTCGCCGCCCGCGCCCTCCGGCTCCGCGGCTACGAGGTGATCGAGGCGGCGAGCGGCGAGGATGCGCTGGCCGCGCTCGACGACCCCGCGCTGAAAGTCGATCTCGTCGTCTCCGACGTCATCATGCCGGGGATGGACGGCCCCGCCTGGGTGCGCGAGGCACGCAAGGCGCGCCCCGACCTCGCCGTCATCTTCACCTCGGGCTACGCCGAGGACATGTTCCGCAAGGGCCTCGGGGGGCTGGATAATTGCGGCTTCATCCCGAAACCGTTCACGCTCGACGGGCTCTCCGCCGCGGTGAAATCGCGGCTATCCGGCGCGCAAACTGCGGCGCTGGAGACCGTGGAAGACTGAACCGCACCCTGCGCAACCTGCAACGCGAAAAAGACGTTCTCTTTTTGTTTTTTTCCTGATAGGAACATTAACCGAACACGGGAGCGCCTCTCCCGTTGCGCTCGGCAAAGGAATCCGCGATGACGCAGAACGTGCTTGAGTTGGCGGGAAGACGCGACATGGACAAGGCGAAGGCCCTCGAATCCGCGCTGGCGCAGATCGAGCGGAATTTCGGCAAGGGCTCGATCATGAAGCTCGGCCAGAAGGGCGCCGCGATGGACATCGCGGCGATCTCCACCGGCTCGATCGGCCTCGACATCGCGCTAGGCATCGGCGGCCTGCCGAAGGGCCGCATCATCGAGATCTACGGTCCGGAAAGCTCCGGCAAGACGACTCTGGCGCTCCACGTCATCGCGGAGGAGCAGAAGAAGGGCGGCGTCTGCGCCTTCGTGGATGCGGAGCACGCGCTCGACCCGGGCTACGCCCGCAAGCTCGGCGTGGATGTGGACGAGCTGCTGATCTCCCAGCCGGACGCCGGGGAGCAGGCTCTCGAGATCACGGACACGCTGGTGCGCTCCGGCGCGGTCTCCGTCGTCGTGGTCGATTCGGTCGCGGCGCTCACGCCGCGCTCCGAGCTCGAGGGCGACATGGGCGACAGTTCTGTCGGCGTCCACGCCCGCCTGATGAGCCAGGCGATGCGAAAACTCACCGGCTCGATCTCCCGCACCGGCTGCATGGTGATTTTCATCAACCAGATCCGCATGAAGATCGGCGTCATGTTCGGCAGCCCGGAGACGACGACGGGCGGCAACGCGCTGAAGTTCTACGCTTCCGTCCGGCTCGACATCCGCCGCATCGGTTCGATCAAGGACCGGGACGAGGTCGTCGGCAACACGACCCGCGTGAAGGTGGTGAAGAACAAGGTCGCCCCGCCGTTCCGCCAGGTCGAGTTCGACATCATGTATGGCGAGGGTGTCTCCAAGACGGGCGAGCTGATCGACCTCGGCGTGAAGGCGGGCGTGGTGGAGAAATCCGGCTCCTGGTTCTCCTTCGGCGACGAGCGGATCGGCCAGGGCCGGGAGAACGCGAAGCAGTTCCTTCGCGATCATCCCGAGACAGCGCAGGCGATCGAGGAGCGCATCCGCGCCCAGCACGGGCTCGACGCGACGATGGCGGGCGGGGACGAGGCCGGCGACGTCATGGAATAGCGCCGCAAGGCGCCCGCCGCGCCCCTCAGTGGACAGCGGCGGGCCCGCCCGATAAACCCGCGCCAACAGGGTCAGACGGGCGCGGGCGCGCCGTCAGGGGAGCGAACGGCGCATGGTCAGCCTCAACGACATACGGGCGACATTC
>JAUHWJ010000427.1 GCA_030424705.1 Alphaproteobacteria bacterium
CATCGAGCAGCGGGCGCGGCTCCTGCAGGTCAACGGCGCGGAGGGCGGGCCGCGGCTCAACGCGGCGGCGCTGGAGCAACTCATCGACGACCGGCTGCGCGTGCAGGCCGGTGAGCGGTTCAATCTCTCCGCCTCGCCGGAGGAAATCGAATCCGGGCGCGCCGAATTTGCCGGCCGGATCGGTGTGGATGCGCCGACGCTCGCGCAGCGCATGGCGTCGCTTGGCGTCGAGCCTGCGGCGCTCGACGGCTTCGTCGAGGCGCAGATCGTCTGGCGCAAACTGGTGAACGGGCGTTTCGCCAGCCGCGCCACGCCGACCGAGGTGGAGCTGGACCAGGAAATCGCCATCGCCGCCTCGGGGACGACGCGCTCCTTCCGCCTCCGCGAACTCGCCATACCCTCCGGCCCCGGGCAGGAGGAAGCCGCGCGCGGGGAGATCGGGCGGGTGCTCGACGGGCTCTCACGCGGGCAGGATTTCGCGTCGCTCGCCCGCCGCTTCTCCCGCGCGCCCTCGGCGGCGAATGGCGGCGATGTCGGCTGGGTGCCGGAGACGGTGCTGCCGCCGGGCCTCGCGGAGATCATTGCGGCCACGCCCCCGGGCGGGGTGACGCAGCCGATCGAGACGCCGGGCGCGATCTCGCTCTACCGCGTGGAGGACACGCGCTCCGAGACGCCGCCCTGGGCGCGCGAGGCGGAAATGTCCCTGCGGCGGGTGATGGTGCCCATCGGAGAGGGCGGCGAAGAGGCCGCGCGGGCGCAGGCGGAGGAGATCCGCGCGGAAACCCGGGGCTGCGGGGATATCGGCGGGCCGGCGGCGGAGGCGGTGGTTGAGCCGATCGACGCCAAGCTCGTCAGCGCGCTGCCGGGGCCGGTTCGGGATGTGGTGCGGCTTCTTCAGTCCGGTCAGGCCTCCCGGCCCGTGACATCGGAGTCGAGCGTCGACATCTTCGTCGTCTGCTCCCGTTCCGGCGGGGTGGACGACGCGACGCGGGCTCAGCTCCGCGAACAGATCCGGGACCAGCGGCTCGCCCGCCTCGCGGAGGGCTATCTGCAGGAGCTTCGCCGCGAGGCCGTGATCGAGCGCCGCTGAATGCGCCCCCTCGCCGTGACGATGGGCGACCCCGCCGGGATCGGCGGGGAAATCGTGGTCGCCGCCTGGCGCTCGGGCGCAGTGACCACGCCCTTCTTCTGCATCGACGACCCGAAGCGACTCGAGGCGCTCGGCGCGCGCGTGGCGATCATCGCAGCGCCTGAGGAGGTCGGAAGCGTTGAGGGCGCACTGCCTGTGCTGCCCGAGCCCCTGCCCTTCCCCGCCCGGCCTGGCGAGCCCGCGCCGGAGCATGCCGCCCCGGCGATCCTCTCGATCGAGCGCGCGGTCGGCTTCGCGCTTTCGGGCCGGGCGGCCGCCGTTGTAACGGCGCCGATCAACAAGCGGGCGCTGCAAGTGGGAGCGGGCTTCGCCCATCCCGGCCATACCGAATTCCTCGCCGCGCTGACCGGCGCGAAACGGCCCGTGATGATGCTGACGGCGCCGGGGCTTCGCGTCGTTCCAGTCACCATCCATATCCCCCTCCGGGAGGCGCCGCGCCAGCTCACCGCCGCGCTGATCGAGGAGACCGGAGCGGTGCTGGCCGAGGCGCTGATCCGCGACTTCGGCACCGCGGCGCCGCGCATCGCCGTCGCAGGGCTCAACCCCCATGCCGGAGAGGGCGGCGCGATGGGGCGAGAGGACATGGAGGTCGTCGCCCCCGCCATCGCCACGCTCCGCGCCCGCAGGATAGACGCCTTCGGGCCGCTGCCGGCTGACACGATGTTCCACCCGGCGGCGCGCGCGCGCTATGACGCCGCGCTTTGCATGTATCACGACCAGGCGCTGATCCCGGTGAAGATGCTCGATTTTGCGCGGGGCGTGAACGTGACGCTCGGCCTTCCCATCGTCCGCACCTCGCCCGATCATGGCGTCGCCTACGACATCGCCGGCAGGGGGCTGGCCGACCCGACGAGCATGATCGAATCGCTGAACCTCGCCGCGGCGATGGCCGCCGGCCGGGCCGGCGCGTGAGCGGCCCGGCTGACGGCCTGCCGCCGCTTCGCGAGGTGATCGCGGCGCACGGGCTCGGCGCGAAGAAGGCGCTCGGGCAGAACTTCCTCCTCGACCTCAACCTGACCGGAAAGATCGCCCGCGCCGCTGCTCCATTGGAGGAGACGGAGGTGCTGGAGATCGGCCCCGGCCCCGGCGGCCTGACGCGCGCCCTGCTTCTCGCAGGGGCGAAGCGCGTCGTCGCGGTGGAGCGGGATGCGCGCTGCCTTCCCGCGCTGGAGGAGATCGCGGCGCGTTGGCCCGGGCGGCTCGAGGTGATCGAGGGCGACGCGATGGAGATCGATCCGCGGCCGCTCCTGAAAGGACCGGCGCAGGTCGTCGCAAACCTGCCCTACAACATCGGAACCGCGCTCTTCGCCGGATGGATGGAGGCGGAATGGCCGCCCTTCTGGCGCCGCCTCACGCTCATGTTCCAGCGCGAGGTCGCGGAGAGGATCGTCGCCGCGCCCGGCTCCGGCGCCTATGGGCGGCTCGCCATTCTTGCGCAGTGGCGGGCGACGCCGCGCATCCTCTTCGAGGTGCCGCCGCAGGCCTTTACCCCGCCCCCCAAGGTCACCTCGGCCATCGTCTCCGTCACGCCGGCGGAGCCTGTCGCCCCTGCGGATCTGGCCGCGCTCTCGCGCGTTACGGCGGCGGCTTTCGGGCAGCGGCGAAAGATGCTGCGCCAGAGTCTCCGCCCCCTCGGAGGAGCGGAGCGGATGCTGGAGGCGGCGGGGATCGACGGCGCGCGGCGGGCCGAGACGCTGACGATCCCGGAATTCTGCGCGCTCGCCCGCGCGCTCTGATTACTCCGCCGCTTCCGGCGCCTCGGCCTCGGGCTTCACAGGCTTGGCGCGTGGCTTCCGCGGCCGCCGCTCCGCCGGCTTCGCGCGGCTTTCCGGCGTTTCCACGATCTCCGGCCCGGAATCGACCGCGCCGAGCACGTCCGACACGGGCGCGGCGGCGGTGATGAAGGCGGGAAGTTCAGGCTGCGCCTCCGGCTCTGGCGCGCGCTGCGCGGTGGGCTCGGGCGCCGGCTGGGTCTGCTCAGCGGCGGCCTCGACCGGGGCGCGCGGCCGGCGCTCCTCCCGGCGGGGTTCGTCGCGCCGCGATTCTTCCCGGCGGGGCTCTTCCTGCCGGGTCTCCTCGCGGCGATGTTCATCCCGCCGCGG
>JAUHWJ010000002.1 GCA_030424705.1 Alphaproteobacteria bacterium
TCGTCCACGCCCTCGACGATGATCGTGACGGTCGCGGTGTCTTCCGCGATCACCGTCTCCACGCCCGGAAGCGTGTAGACGAGATTGTCGATCGCGCCGGAGCCGGCGAGCGTCACTTCCATCCGCGCGACGCCCGACACGTTGAAATGGGAGACGCCCTGGCCGTTATCCGCCGTCACCGGCCCGTGGATCGTGGCGATCAGGGAGCCGCCCTCGTCGAAGAAGCGCATGACGGGGACGGGCTCCTCGGTGTCGAGGAAGGTCAGAGAGGTGACCTGCGCGGGGCGGTCGAAGGTGAAGATGAAGGTCCCGCCGCCGGCATTGTCGTCCGGATTGGTCGTGCTCCCGTTCTCCGAGATGATCAGGACCTTGCCGAGATTCGAGGTCGCAAGGTCCCAGTCGCCGCCGGTCGGGTTCGCGGTGTCGAAGATCATCACCGGCTTGGAGGGGTTCGCGCTCGTCACCGTCAGCCCGGCTGAAGCGAACTGGTTCGTGACAATCGTTCCGCGGGCCAGGTGATTGAAATCGAGGCACTGATAGACCGGCGGCGCCGTCTCGATCTCGGCGATCGTGTAGGTGAGCGTGACGGTGGCGGACTCGCCCGCGTCAAGGGCGTCGAAATCGCCATCGGCGTCGAAGTCCAGCTCCCCGTTCGCATCGAGCCGGACGCGCCCGCCGCCTGCGAGGTCGATCCACTGGCCGACCGCGGCGGTCTGGCCGTCGACCTTCAGGACGGGCCCCGCCGGCCCGAAATCGTCGATGTCGTTGGCCAGAACGTTGAGGTTCGTAGCCCCGGCGCCCTCCGTCTCCAGAACGGTGAGCGTGTCGTCCACGGCGTCGAGAACGAGGACGCGGGCGATGCCCGCATCGATGTTGCAGAGATGCGCGCCTGCTGCGACATGGAAAAGGTCGGTAAGGCCGGACGCATCGGCGTCGGAGTCGATCCCCGGCCCGCCAATATCCTTCCGGACGAACTCGAAGCCTTCGGGCGAAAAGAACTTCACGCGATAGTCGCCGGCGCGGACGCCGTCGAACCGGTAGCCTCCATCGGCATCCGTCGTGGTTGTCGCCACCACGGAGCCCGCAGCGTCTATGAGCCGGACTTCGGCGTTCGCAACGCCGGCTTCCCAGGCGCCGGTCAGCGCGTTCCATTCGGTGTCGTCGCCGTCGGCGTCGAGGAAGAAACGGCCCTCGATCGAGCCGAGATCCATCTTCACGCCGGCGTCGATATTCGTCTTCGTCTGGCCCGCGGCGACGTGGAAGAGATCGGTGACGCCGTTCGCATCGGCGTCGGAATCCTCGCCCCAGGAGCCGACATCCTTCTGCACGAACTCGTAACCCTCGGGGGAGAAGAACTTCACCCGATAATCGCCCGGCGCGACGTTGAGGAAGGCGTAGCCGCCATCGGCGTTCGTCGTCGTGGTCGCAACGACTGCGCCCGACGCGTCGAGGAGCTTGACCACGGCTCCCGAAACCCCCGGCTCCCAGCCGCCCGTGTCCGCGTTCCACTCGGTGGCGTCGTGGTCCTCATCGAAGAAGAACCGGCCGTGGATCGCGGCCGGGGGCGCCGGGGGCGCCGGCGGGTCGCCGCCATCGAGGTCGCAGTACTGCAGCCAGTCGCCACAGACGTTGCAGGCCCCGTGCACCGTGAGGACGGCGCCAGCCGGCGGCACGGAATAGCAGCCGCCGGTGTAGAAGGTGAAATAGTCGTTCAGGCCGCCGCTGACGCCCTCCTGCTCGATCTCGATCAGCACATACCAGTTGCCATGCTGGTCGGAGACCCAGTGGTAGCTCTCGGCGTAGATCTGTCGCCCGTTCCCGAGCTCGGCGCCGTTCCCGTCCCTGATGGAGGCGGTCTGTCCTGACGTGTCGTTGGCGTTCTCGTCGCGCAGGTTGTCGCCCGAGAGGGTCGCGTCGTTGTCCCGGACGACGAAGAGCGCCGTCGCGTCCGCCGGCATCGTGAAGACGTCCCCTTGCCCGAGCGAGCTGTCGCCGGCTCGGAGCAGATCCTCGGCTGCGAAGGCCGTGAACGTGTAGGTGCGGGTGGTGGTCACTGTGAAAACTCCCCAGAAACGGACGCGAGACAAGGCTCAGGCGCAGGCGACGCGCCAGATTGGCCACATGACAGGTTCAGGAGCGTGGCCGCTCCGCAGTTCGGATCCACGCCACTCGACATGCGCGTTGCGCAGCGCGCGCCGAACCCGATGGAAGCGCCAGGGTGGGGAGAGTGGCGAGGCGCACAGACGGCGGCGCCCCCGCGCCGCCGCCTGGCCCCGCCAAATCGTTTCCGCCCGGTCGGCCGGGATTCTCCCCCGAGAACCCCGGCTCCAGCGCGCGCTTCGCCCCATACACGACGCCAGGCGTCAGAAGGCGCAGCTGCGACCTGCGGAAACGCGACACACTCAACATCACCCCTCCACACACAGCAGGTTCGAGATCGTCGACTTCCTTGGATGCGACCTCGCTCCCATCCCCGAAATCGACATTTGCGCATTTTCCGCCGGTGGGGAAGCGAAAACCGATCGCTCAGCTCCTGCATCATGAAAGATTCACGAGTGGAGAGGCCATTTCGGCGCCCTGTGCATGAATGGAGATCGTTTCGCATGAACGGAGACAACCTCTGGACGAAAATCACCGCTATGGCCGCCTTAGAGCGAGAATTCGGCGCTCACGCATTGCATGCATCCATTCGTTGTCAACCGAATCTCGCAAAGAATCATGCCATCCATGAGGCATCCCGGCGGCTGATCACACCATTCGCGCCCAATGATTCGGTCTAGCGATCGGTGTCCGCCGTCGCCGAGGAAGATGAATGAGCCCGACGCCCGAACGATTTGACGTCCGCTCGAGCCATCAGATGCTCGCGACGTCCGTAGAGGAGACAAGACCTCGCCGCGCTCAGGAGCATTCAGGGCGGGGCGCACGGGAGACGCCCTGAAGCTGGCGTTGCGCGGGCGCGCAGTCCGCTTCCGCAAAACGAAAGGGGCTGCGCCTTTCGGCGCAGCCCCTCTTGCCCGGCGACTGTGTCGCGGCGGTCAGTAGCGATAATGCTCCGGCTTGAACGGGCCTTCCGCCGCGACGCCGATATAGTCCGCCTGGTCGGGCCGCAGCTCGGTGAGCCTGACGCCGATGCGCGCCAAGTGAAGGCGGGCGACTTTCTCGTCCAGATGCTTCGGCAGGACGAAAACCTCGTTGGCGTACTGGTCGCCCTTCGTCCAGAGCTCGATCTGCGCGAGCACCTGGTTGGTGAAGCTGGCCGACATGACGAAGGAGGGATGCCCCGTCGCATTGCCGAGATTGAGCAGACGGCCCTGGGACAGGAGAATGATGCGGGAGCCCGAGGGCATCTCGATCATGTCCACCTGATCCTTGATGTTCGTCCACTTGTGGTTCTTGAGGGCGGCGACCTGAATCTCGTTGTCGAAATGGCCGATATTGCCGACGATCGCCATGTCCTTCATCTCGCGCATGTGCTCGATGCGGATCACGTCCTTGTTGCCGGTCGTGGTGATGAAGATGTCGGCGGTCTTCACCGCATCTTCGAGCGTGACGACCTCATAACCGTCCATCGCCGCCTGAAGCGCGCAGATAGGGTCGATCTCCGTCACCTTCACGCGCGCCCCGGCGCCGCGGAGGCTGGCCGCGGAGCCCTTGCCGACATCGCCGTAGCCGCAGACGACGGCGGTCTTGCCCGCCATCATCGTGTCGGTCGCGCGGCGGATGCCGTCCACGAGCGATTCCTTGCAGCCGTACTTGTTGTCGAACTTCGACTTGGTGACGCTGTCGTTCACGTTGATCGCGGGGAAGGGCAGGTGGCCCTTCTCCATCAGCTTGTAGAGCCGGTGAACGCCGGTCGTCGTCTCCTCGGAGACGCCCTTGATCATGTGGCGCTGCTTCACGAACCAGCCCGGCTCCTCCGCCATCCGCTTCCGGATCTGCGCGAAGAAGTATTCCTCCTCCTCGGAGGTCGGCGTCTCGATCAGGCTCGTCTCGCCTTCCTCGACCCGCGCGCCGATCAGGACGTACATGGTGGCGTCACCGCCATCGTCGAGGATCATGTTCGCGCCGCCCTCGGCGAAGCGGAAGATCTTGTCGGTATAGGCCCAGTACTCTTCGAGCGACTCGCCCTTCACGGCGAAGACGGGCGTGCCGCCGGCCGCGATGGCGGCGGCCGCATGGTCCTGCGTCGAGTAGATGTTGCAGGAGGCCCAGCGCACATCGGCGCCGAGTTCCACCAGCGTCTCGATCAGAACCGCGGTCTGGATCGTCATGTGAAGGGAGCCGGCCACGCGGGCGCCTTTCAGCGGCTTCGCCGCGCCGAACTCCTCGCGCAGCGCCATGAGCCCCGGCATCTCGGTCTCGGCGATCGCGATTTCCTTGCGCCCGAATTCGGCGAGGCCGATGTCCCTGACGATGTAATCCTGCATCTGTGGCTCCTTGTGCGCACGGCGCGCTGGTCTCCGGTCGGCGGGCGCTATAACAGCGAAGCCGGCGACGGGCAACGCGCGCGGGCGTCGCGGGGATCGGACGGGGATCGGGATGGCGGAGAGGCGAGCCTGGCAGAGGATGCTGTCCGGCCGGCGGCTCGACCTGATCGACCCCTCGCCGCTCGACGTCGAGATCGAGGACATCGCCCACGGCCTCGCCCGCGTGGCGCGGTGGAACGGGCAGACGAAAGGCGAGTGGCCCTTTTCGGTCGCAGAGCATTCCCTCCTCGTCGAGCGGCTCTTCGGTGCGGCGCGACCGGCGCCCGACATTCCCGAACGACTGGCGGCGCTGCTGCACGACGCGCCGGAATATGTGATCGGAGACATGATCTCCCCGTTCAAGGCCGCGCTCGGGCTCGATTACCGCGCTTTCGAGGATCGGCTGGAGGCCGCGATCCATCTCCGCTTCGGCCTCCCCGCGAAGACGCCTGCGGCGCTGAAGGCCCGGATCAAGCGGGCGGACCGGGCGGCGGCGTGGATCGAGGCCGTGCAGCTCGCCGGGTTCGAGGCGGCGGAGGCGAACCGGCTCTTCACGCGGCCCAAGGTCGAAAGCTGGGAGGCGATCCGCCTCCGGCCGCTTCCCCCGCAGGAGGCGGCGCAGGCGTTTCTCGCGCGCTTCGCCGAACTCAGCGGCTGAAGAGAAAATGCATCACGTCGCCGTCGGCGACAACATAGCCCTTGCCCTCGGCGCGGAGCTTGCCCGCCTCCCGCGCCTTCTGCTCGCCGCCGAGGCGGACGTAATCCTCATAGGCGACGGTTTCCGCCCGGATGAACCCTTTCTCGAAGTCCCCGTGAATCACGCCGGCCGCCTTCGGCGCGGTCCAGCCGCGCTGGATCGTCCAGGCCCGCGTCTCCTTCGGGCCGCAGGTGAAATAGGTGACGAGGCCCAGAAGGTCGTATCCCGCGCGGATAAGCCGGTCGAGCCCGGCCTCCGAAAGGCCGAGCTCCTCGAGAAACGCCTCGCGCTCTTCCGGGTCGAGCTGCGCGATCTCCTCCTCGATGGCGGCCGAGATCGTGACGCAGCCGGCGCCCTCGGCCTCCGCCAGAGCGGCGATCTTGCGCGTCCAGTCATTGCCCGTCGCCGCCTCCGCCTCCGCGACGTTGCAGACATAGAGGACGGGCTTGGCGGTCAGGAGCTGGAGCCCGCGCCACGCCTTCGCATCCTCCTCCGCGATCTCGACGGAGCGCGCCGGGCGGCCAGCCTCCAGCGCCGCTTTCGCCGCTTCGAGGAGACGCGCCTGCTGCTGCGCCTCCCGGTCCCCGCCCTTCAGCTTCCGCTGAAGGTTCTGGACGCGCCGCTCGACGCTTTCGAGGTCGGCGATCATCAGCTCGGTGTCGATCGTCTCCGCATCCGCGACCGGGTCGATGCGCCCCTCGACATGGGTGATGTCGTCATCCTCGAAACAGCGGAGAACATGGGCGATGGCGTCCACCTCGCGGATATTGGCGAGGAACTGGTTGCCGAGGCCCTCGCCCTTGGAGGCCCCGCGGACGAGGCCGGCGATGTCCACGAAGGTGAAGCGAGCCGGGATGATCTCCTTCGACGCAGCGATGGACGCGAGCTTTCCGATCCTTTCGTCGGGGACGGAAACCTCCCCGACATTGGGCTCGATCGTGCAGAAGGGGAAGTTCGCCGCCTGCGCCGCCGCGGTGCGCGTGAGGGCGTTGAACAAGGTGGACTTGCCGACATTCGGCAGCCCGACGATCCCGCATCTGAAGCCCATCTCCGCACCCCTCCGTTCCGACGGGCGCCTGATTAGTCCGGTTGCGGAGGCGCGGCAATGCGATAGGTTCGCCGCGCGATGACACATGCGCGCTACACCCTTCTCCTGCTTTTCCTCGGGGTCGCCGCGGCGAGGGCGGAGCCCGTGGACTTCGTGGTCGAGAACGCCTCGTCGATCCCCGAGCCGCTGGCCGAGTGGATCGGCGGGCCCGGCCCCGGAGCCGCGCTCTGGCGCGAGGCCGGCTGCGCCGGATGCCATGAGACGGGCCGCGCCCCGACGCTCGAGGGCGCGGGCTCCCGGCTGACGGCGGGCGAGGTGCGGCTGATGATCGTGGAGCCCCGCGTCGTCTATCCCGAGACGGAGATGCCCGCCTATTACACGCCCGGCCTCGCCGGAGAGGTCGAGGAGGCGCTGGTGGGCCGCACCCGGCTCTCCGCGCTCGAGATCGAGCAGCTTGTCGCCTTCGTCTTGTCCGGCGCGGCGAATTGAAACACGCGCTGATGCGATTGTGAGGCGACGGGGCGGCGCGGCTCCGCTAATTCGGCAAGCGACGGAGACCGGACAATGCTCGAATTCATCACCGCCTTTGCGGGCGGCGTGCTCAGCTTCCTTTCGCCCTGCGTGCTGCCGCTGGCGCCGCCCTATCTCGCCTTCATCGCCGGCGCGACGCTCGACCAGCTGACGGACGACGACGGGGTGGACGACGCGCTGGCGCGGCGCGTCTTCATCTCCTCGCTCTTCTTCGTCCTCGGGCTCGCCACGGTGTTCGTCGCCCTCGGCGCGACGGCCTCCGCCATCGGGCAGGTGCTGCTGCAGAACAAGATCCTGTTCGGGCAGATCGCCGGGGGAATCATCGCCCTGCTCGGCCTCCACTTCCTCGGCGTGATCCGGATCCCGTTCCTCTATCGGGAGGCGCGGCTGGACGCCGGGCGCGCGGCGGGGAGCTATGCTGGCGCCTATGTGATCGGCCTCGCCTTCGCCTTCGGCTGGACGCCCTGCATCGGCCCGATTCTCGGGACGATCCTCGTCCTCGCCGGGCAGGAGGAGACGATCGGGCGCGGCGTCGCCATGCTCGCGGTCTACGCGGCGGGCCTCGGCCTCCCCTTCATCCTCGCGGCGCTCTTCATCCGGCCCTTCATGCGGTGGATGCGCGGCTTCCGCCGCCATCTGCCGACGGTGGAGAAGGCGATGGGCCTGCTCCTCATCGTGGTCGGCGTCGCGATGGCGACAGGGCAGTTCGAGCGGGCGGCCTTCTGGCTCCTGGACACGTTCCCGGCGCTCGCGACCATCGGTTGAGCGGGCCGGGCTTGAGCGCGCGGGATTTCGCCGGATAGTGGTCGCCAGCGGCCAGCATCGCCGCCGGAGGGCGCGCATGGCGGAGGCGGACGGGCGGGGACGGGTCACGCGGCGGCGCGTCTTCTTCGTCTCGGGCTTCGATCCGAACGGGCCGCGCCGATATCATGCGCTGTATCGGGCGGAAGCGGCGCGGCAAGGCGGGATCGACGGCAACCCGATAGAGGTCGGCCCGCTTCGCCTTTCGCCCGGCGCCGCGCGCTGGAGCGTCTCGCGGGAGGGGGTGGAGGCGGCGTTCGAGATGCTTCGCTGGGACGATATCGCACGCTCGCGGATGCGAAGGCCGCTCCCGGCGCTCTATCTCCTCATGGCGCGAACCTTCGCCGCCTATGTCTTCACCGGCGCGTTCTTCCGGCTCAGCCGCCTCCGTCTGGTCTCGACCCTAGTCGGCCTCTATCCGCCGCTTATGATGCTTCTCTATCTCGCCGGAGCCTGTCTCGCGGGCGCGCTGGTCCATGGTGCGGCGGCAGGCCTCGGCGCGCCGCTCTGGCTCTCCGTCCCGTCCGCTGCGGCGACGGCCTGGGGCGTCATGCGGCTCTCGAAACGGGCGGACGGCGCGACGCTTGTCTACTATCTCATGGCCGATCTCGGCTTCACCGCCGATCACGCCGCAGGGCGCGCGCCGGAGATGGAGGCGCGGATCGACGCCTTCGCCCATCGCATCGGCGAGGCGATGGCGGAGGATTGGGACGAGGTTCTGCTCGTCGGCCATTCCTCCGGCGCGGCCTATGCCGCGAGCGCTGCGGCGCGGGCCCTCGCCGCCGCCCGGCCTGACGCCGCGCTCTCGCTCCTGACGCTCGGGCAGACGATCCCGATGCTGAGCTTCCTTCCGGGCGCGAAGCGGCTCTGCGCGGAGCTCGCCGCGCTCGCTGTGGAGCCGCGGCTCGACTGGGTGGATGTCTCCTCGCCCGCCGATGGCGGCTGCTATGCGCTTTCCGACGCTGCGGCGGTGAGCGGCGCGCCGCCCGGGCGGAATCCGAAGGTGATCTCCGCCCGGTTCGCGGATGGGCTGGCGCCAGGGACGCGGCGGGCGCTCCGCGGGCGGTGGCTCCGCAAGCACATACAATATCTCTGCGCCTTCGAGCGGCCGGCGGGTTTCGACTATTTCGCCGTGACGGCCGGGCCGGAGCGGCTGGGCCCGCGCTTCGCCGGGCGCCGCGACTCGCCGCGTGCGGACCGGCGCAACCGTTTCGGGGCCGGCTGACATGGCCCGCTTCCTCGCCCCGCGCCCGCCGCACCGGCCCGAGGGCGTATCCGTCCTCGGCAGGTGGCGGCGCGCGCGGCGCGATCTCTTTTCCGCGCTCAAGCCCGGCCTCTATCGCGCGTGGATGGCGGAGGTCCGCACCCCGCTTCGCGACGCCTATCTCGTCAACCAGCCGGATCTCGTCCGTCTCGCCCTCGTCGGCCGACCTTTGGACTTCCCCAAGGCGGGCGCCATCGCCACCGCCCTCGCGGACCTTCTGGGCGAGAGCGTCTTCGTCACGAACGGCCCGCAATGGGAGCGCCAGCGGCGGATCATCGACCCGGCCTTCGAGGGCGGAAAGCTTCAGGCGATCTTTCCGTCGATGCTGGAGGCGGCGGAGGCGGCGGCGGAACGGCTCTCGGCCCGGGCGGGCCAGGAGCCGGTGGAGATCGAGGCGGAGGCGAGCCGCCTCGCCGCCGACATCATCTTCCGCGCGCTTTTTTCCGCGCCGATCGGGGCGGCGGAGGCGGCGGCCGTCTTCGACGCGTTCAGCCGTTACCAGGCCGCGGGGCCGGTCGTCTCCCTCCTCGATGTGATCGGCGCCCCGCGCTGGGCCCCGCGGCTCAGGCGCGGGCGGCGGGAGGCGCGGGCGATCCGCGCGCTCGTCGGCGCCCTCGTCGCGCGCCGGGCGGAGGAGATCGCCGAGGGAACCGCGCCGGACGATCTCGCCACCCGCATCATGACGACGCCCGACCCCGAGACGGGCGCCGTTTTCGGCCCCGCGGAGATGCTGGACCAGGTGATGATCTTCTTCCTCGCCGGGCACGAGACTTCGGCCAGCGCGCTGGCCTGGGCGCTCTGGCTCCTCGCCAATGACGGCGAGGCGCAGGCGCGGGCGCAGGCCGAGATCGACGCGGCGGGCAAGCCCGAATTCGCGATGCTGCGCCGGCTCCCCTTCACGCGGGACGTGTTTCGCGAGGCGCTCCGGCTCTATCCGCCGGTGCCGATGCTGGTGCGGGAGACGGCGCGGCCCGAGCATCTCCGCAAGCGCGACATAAGGCGCGGCTCCTTCTTCATTCTCTCGCCCTGGCATCTCCACCGGCATGAGCGCATCTGGCCCGATCCCGACAGGTTCGATCCCGAAAGATGGAGCCGGCCGGAGGAGGCCGCGCCGCGGCGGGAGGCCTATATCCCGTTCAGCGCCGGCCCGCGCGTCTGCCCCGGCGCCGGCTTCGCGATGATGGAGGGCGTTCTTTCGCTCGCGGTCCTGCTCGCGCGGTTCTCGTTCGCTCCGGCGGAGGAACCGCGGCCCGTCGCGCGGCTCACCCTCCGCTCCGCGAACGGAATCCGGTTGCTCGTCACGCCGCGATAGGGGTCATTCGGCGGCGAAGCGCTCCGGCGCCTTCAACGCCTCCTCGAGGACATAGACGCGGATGGCCGAGGCGAGGCCTACGCCCTGCGGCCGCGTCGCATCGATCCGCGCGGCCAGCGCATTGACCGAGACGCCTTCGACCCGCGCCGCAACCTGAAACGCGCGCCAGAACGGCTCTTCCAGAGTGACGCTGGTGCGGTGGCCGCAGAGTGTGAGGGATCGTTTCGCCGGGCGCGTATAACTTGGCATGCAGGCTCGTCCCCTCCTTCCGCGGCCCCGATCCGGGCGGCGGAAGGAGGGGGGCAAATCATGGCGAAAACGTGTCTCCTGTCGGGCGAAAACCGGCCCGATCGACCGCGAAGCGCTCATCCCTCGACCACCCCGCGAAGCGCCCCGCCGCCCTCGCCGCGCGGTTGCGCAGCGGCGCTCTTCAGTCCTTCGGGCCGAGCATGTCCTTCGGCTGCACGACCCGGTCGAAGGTCTCCGCATCGACGAAGCCGAGGGCGATGGCCTCCTGCTTCAGCGTGGTGCGGTTCTTGTGCGCCGTCTTGGCGACCTTCGTGGCGTTGTCGTAGCCGATCTCGGGCGCGAGCGCGGTGACGAGCATCAGGCTCTCCCACATCAGCTTCGAGATACGCTCCTCGTCCGCGCTGATCCCATCCACGCAATTGTCGGTGAAGGCGGCGGCGGCGTCGCCGAGGAGCTGCATCGATTGCAGGAGGTTGTAGGACATCATCGGCTTGTAGACGTTCAGCTCGAAATGGCCCTGGCTGCCGGCGAAGCCGATCGCCGCGTCGTTGCCGAAGACATGGGCGCAGACCATCGTCAGCGCCTCGCACTGGGTCGGGTTGACCTTGCCGGGCATGATGGAGGAGCCGGGCTCGTTCTCCGGCAGGATCAGCTCGCCGAGGCCGCAGCGCGGGCCCGAACCAAGGAGGCGGATGTCGTTCGCGATCTTGAAGAGCGAGGCGGCGACGGTCTTCACCGCCCCGGAAGCCTCCAC
Organism: Alphaproteobacteria bacterium; assembly: GCA_030424705.1. Lineage (GTDB taxonomy): Bacteria > Pseudomonadota > Alphaproteobacteria > Rhodobacterales > Rhodobacteraceae > Pikeienuella. The sequence continues at coordinate 11,123 of JAUHWJ010000002.1, forward strand.
CACCGCGTCATGCGCGGCCAGCGCCTCGAACTTGTTGGGCGCGGTGACAAAGGGAAGGCCGGTGATCCGCGACACCGCTTCGGCGACCTTCTCGGCGAAGCCAGTCTTCGTGTTGAGCCCGGTGCCGACGGCGGTGCCGCCCTGGGCGAGCGCGTAGAGATTGGGGAGGCTCGCCTCCACCCGGCGGATGCCCTGCTCGACCTGATAGGCGTAGCCGCCGAATTCCTGCCCGAGGGTCAGCGGCGTCGCGTCCTGCGTATGGGTGCGGCCGATCTTGATGATGTCGGAAAACGCCTCCGCCTTCTCCGCCAGCGCCGCGTGCAGCTTGCGGAGGCCGGGCAGCAGGACGTCATGCGCCGTCATCGCGGCGGAGACATGCATCGCGGTCGGGAACGTGTCGTTCGAGGATTGCGACATGTTCACGTGGTCATTGGGGTGAACCGGGCTCTTGGAGCCCATCACGCCGCCCAGCATCTCGATCGCGCGGTTCGAGATGACCTCGTTCGCGTTCATGTTGCTCTGCGTGCCGGAGCCGGTCTGCCAGACGACGAGGGGGAAGTGATCGTCCAGCCGCCCCTCCCGCACTTCGGTCGCGGCGGCGACGATGGCGGCGCCGATCTTCGGGTCGAGCTTGCCCTGCGCCATGTTCACCTCGGCGCAGGCCTGCTTGATGGTCCCGAGCGCGCGGACCACCGCGACCGGCTGCTTCTCCCATCCGATCGGGAAGTTCTTGATGCTGCGCTGGGTCTGCGCGCCCCAGTAGCGGTCGGACGGGACTTCGAGCGGTCCGAAACTGTCGGTTTCGGTGCGGGTCGTGGTCATGGTCGCGGCTCCTCGCGCGGGTGGGTCGCCCCGCTATAGCGGGGCCCGCGAGGCTGCGTCAATTTGGCATTCGCCGCCCCTTCAGGCGGGCACGGAGCGGAAGACGGACGCGATCAGCGCCTCCAGCGCCGCGTCGCCCGCGCCGGGCGCGATCTCGCCGCGGCGCGCGATGGTGCGGACCTCCGCCGCCGCGGGGTGATCCGCCGGGCATGCGCGCCACGCCATCGACCAGTCGGGAAACATCCGCTCCGGTATGTCGCGGTCGAGCAGTTTGATGACGAAGGAGTGGCGCGCGTCCTTGCGGATGATCTCGAACCGGCGGGAGACGGCGCCGGCCTCGCCCTCGAGAACCTGAAGAAAGGAGCCGTCGACGAAGGCGAGCAGCCCCGTGATTCCCTCCGCCGCATTGTTCCGGCGCGCCGCGGCGAGGATCGCGGCGATTTCCTTCGGCTCATCCCGGCTCGGGCTGGAGCTGATATAGACGATCTGTCGAACCATACGTTGCTCCGGCGTTCGGCCCGGCCTGTCTCGCCGCAGGAGGTTTCGCCGCGGTTAACGCAGGCGCAGCCCGGTCAGGGCTTGCGGAACTGGTCGAGGCTGACGACGTCCGCCGAGCCGCGCGGTCTTTCCTCCGGCTCGGGCTCTTCGTCGGTCTCCGCCTCCGCCTCGGTCGCCTCGAACTTCAGGCCGAACTCGACCGACGGATCGACGAAGGTGAGCACGGCGTCGAACGGCACATAGATCTCTGCGGGGCGACCGGAAAAGCTGAGGCCGACGCGGAACCCTTCCGGGGTCACTTCGAGGCCGTCGAATTCGTGCTGGAGCACGATGGTCATCTGTTCGCTGAATTGCTCGCGAAGCCAGGTCGGAAGCCTGACCGCGCCATGCCCGGTCGCGAAGGTGATGTAGAAGTGATGCTCGCCCGGAAGGCCGAACTCCGCCACGCGCGACAAGGCCTGGGCCATCACGCCGCGCAGCGCCCGCTCCATCATCTGGCCGTAATTCAAGCCCTCGCGCATCGACACTTCCCTGTCCGCCTCCCGGAACATATCCGATTCGCAGGACGAAGATAGACCGCGGCTTCGACGGGGCTCCAATTTCCGGGGGGGGATGGGTGCAGGCTTCTGTTGCCAGGCGCCTGCGAGCCCCGCCCCTGACGGCTAAGCCAGGGGACTTAGTTTCGGTTTGGGCGCCGCTTACGCGGCGACGGCCACCGGAGCACGGTTGTCATTGGCAACTGTACTGTTTGCACCGATAACGGTGGTGGCTCACCGAGCGAAAGCATACACCTTTAGACGTCCGTCGATCCTGTTTCGGCCCCTCGCCCGCCAATGAACGGGTGTTGGTGGAGCCGCCGGGTACCGCCCCCGGGTCCGATCCGTGTATTACGTGCGCGTTTATCGCCATAGTCCCCGAGAGGACGACATATATGTAGCGAGCGCCGCCCCGCTTGTGAAGCCCGCCGTCACCGCGAAAGCAGGCCGATGAATTGCGGCGGTTCGATTTCCTTCAGGAGCTTGCCGATCAGCAGGTCCGGATAGTCCCTGAATCCGTTGCGCGCGACCATGAGGAAGGCGCCGGGCCCGCCGATCACCTCCGTGCGGTAGTATTCCTCGGGGTCCGGATCGGCCCCCTTGATGACCAGCCCGTTCACCGTCACCCGCCCCAGCCCGCCCATGCCGCGGACGGTGCGAGGGGAGAGATCGTCATTGTTCACGCCGTCGCCCGAGACGTCGATCACCTGCCGTGCGCAGGGGACCGGCAGGCGCGCGAACTGCGCCTCGCCCCATGCCAGGGCCCGTCCGATGGCGGTGGAGAAGTCCACATAGCTCCGCCGCCGCGCCTCGAGCCGTGCCGCCAGCCGGTCGATATCTTCCGGCCTGGCGATCAGCGTCCAGTCGGCGATCAGGTCCTGCTGCTGCCAGCCCGACCATTCATAGACGAGGATGCGGACGGAGCCGGGCGCGGCGAGGAGCGCGGCGCGCACTTCCGGGTCCCGCAGGGCGCGGACGAGACCGCCCTTCTGGATCTCGTATTCGTCGGCGTTGACGGAGGAAGAGATGTCGAGCGCGAGCGCAAGCGCGAGCGCGCACTCCGTCGCGCGGGCGGACGGAGCGGCCGCGAGCAGGGCGCAGACGAATGCCGCCGCCGCGGCGCGGCGCGCGCCCCTCATTCCGACAGCATCGAAAGCGCAGGCGCCAGCTCCCGCAGGAGCTTCAGCCGGATCGCGCGGGCATAGTCCTCGAAATCCGCCGCCGTCTCGACAAAGGCGCCGGGCCCGGTGATCACCTCGTCGAGATAGTGCTGCTTCGGGTCCGGCGTCGCGCCGAGGATCACGAGGCCGTTGACCGTCACGCCCGCGGGAAGCGCGTCCCGCACGAGGTTCGGCCGCGGGCCGTCATTCGAGACGCCGTCGCCCGAAATGTCGATGACCTGCCGGCGGCAACGCTGCGGCGCTGCTTCGAGAAGCGCGGCGGCATGGGCCATCGCAGCGCCGAGGCCGGTCAGCGTGAAGCCGAAATAACGCTGCGTCGCCGCGACGCTGTCGGCGAAGGCCAGCGTCTCCTCCCCGCCGAGGAGGAGCGCCCAGTCCGTCGTCTGGCGCTGCTGGGTCCGGTCGCCCCAGATCGTGACGGTGGCGAGGACGCCGCCCTGCTGCGCGCGGATCGTCTCGAGCACTTCCTCGTCGCGGAAGGCCGCGGCGAGGCCGTCCATCTGCAGCCGGTACTCGCGGGAGGAAACGGAGCGCGAAACGTCCATGGCGAGGACGAGCGCGACGGCGCAGGGCTCCTGCGCCGCCGCCGGTCCGGGCGCGAGGCCGGGGAGCAGAAGCGCCCCGGCGACGGTGAGCGCCCGGATCATCCCGCGCTCACCAGTGGCCGGTATTGCCCATGCTCGCCCAGGGCTCCTTCGGCGGCTGCGCGCCGCCGGCGTTGAGAAGCTCTATCGAGATCCCGTCCGGTGAGCGGACGAAGGCCATCCGCCCGTCCCGCGGCGGGCGGTTGATGGTCACGCCGGCGTCCATCAGCTTCTGGCAGAGCGCGTAGACATCCTCCACCTCATAGGCGAGATGGCCGAAATTCCGCCCCTCGCCATAGGCCTCTTCGGAGCCCCAGTTGTAGGTGAGCTCAACCTGCGCCTCGGTCTGCCCCGGCGGCGCGAGGAAGACGAGCGTGAACTTCCCCGCCTCGTTGTCGATCCTGCGGATCTCCTCGAGCCCGAGAAGGTCGCAATAGAAGCGCTTCGAGGCGTCGATGTCCTTCACTCGGACCATCGTGTGCAGATACTTTATCTTCATTGCGGGCTCCTCATGCTGCGTTCGCTTCGGTCTCCGGCCAGCCCATGCGGCGCCGCAGGGTTCGCAGCGCCTCGGCGTAGGCGTCCCGGTTCACATAGGCTTCGTGCCGCGGCGAGGGGACCATTCGCAAGCCTTTCCGCAGATCGTAGCGGTTCGCGGCGATCTCCGCCCTGAGTTTCGCGTGATCGGCCCCGCCCTCCCGCGCCGCCCGTATCGCGCGCGCCACGATCCAGGACATTTCCCCGAAGAGGGTGATGGAGGAGCCGGCGGCCTTGATGAAGCTCATGAAGAAGAGATCGTCCCGCGCCGGCGAGAAGACGCAAAGCGGCAGCTCAGCCTTGCCTTCCGCGAACGGGTTCTCCGCGTCCTCGAGATAGGGCAGCGACCAGTTGTAGCCGGTGGCGAGCACCACGTCGTCGAACGGCTCTCGCGTTCCGTTGCGGAACACGACCTCATCGCCCTCGAATCGCGCCACGTCCGGCCGCACGACAAGGTCGCCGTGGCGGAGATGGTGCAGAACCTGATCGTTCATCAGCGGATGCGTCTCCAGCAATTCGTGGTCCGGCTCCGGCAGGCCAAGCCGCGCCATATCCCCGATCATCCGCCGGAGCCGCCGCTTAAGCACGAACTGACGCAGCCGGAGCGGAACCTTCGGCTGCCTGGCGGCGTAAACATCGGTCGGCATTCCCGCGAAATGCTTCGGAATGAACCAGTAGCCGCGGCGGAGGGAGATCGCGGCGAAGGCCCCTCGCTGCGCCGCGTCGCAGGCGATATCCGCCCCCGAATTGCCGCAGCCGACGACGAGGACGCGCCGGCCCGCGAACTCCTCGGCGCCCTGATAGTCGCGGGCATGGCGGAGCCGACCGGCGAATTCGCCGGGGATCGGGGGCGCGGCGGCGTCCCATGTCGCGCCGCTCGCGCATATCAGGAACCGGTAGGTCTCCGCGCGCCCGTCCGTCGTTTCGACCCGCCATCCCTCGTGAGCGGGCCGGGCCGAGGCGACGGCGGCGCC
>JAUHWJ010000428.1 GCA_030424705.1 Alphaproteobacteria bacterium
GCGGCGCCGCCCCCCCGATCTCGGCTGGGAGAGTGTCATCCTCCCCGCGGCCGCGTGGCTAGGCGTTATCGCCGAGGAGAGCCTCCGCAACCGCCGGACAGCCCGCGCCCGCCATCGGCGCATCCGCAACAGGCTGCGCCGCGGCGCGATTTCTCCGGCCAACTCGCTTGCCCGGCGCATCGTCGCATTCAACCTTATCGGGCTCGGCCTGCTGGTCACCGGCGTTCTGATCCTCAACTCCTTTCGCGACGGGCTGATCGAGCAGCGGGGCGAGAGCCTTCAGACCCAGGGAGAGATCATCGCTGTGGCTGTGGCTGAGGCGGCCGGGACCGGGCCTTCCGGGACCAGGTTCGATCCGGTGCGGGCGAACGAGGTGCTGAAGCGGCTGGTGGAGCCAACGGGCCTCCGCGCCCAGATTTTCGACCGCGCCGGAAGACTTACGGGCGATACCCGCGCGCTCCTTCCCGGCTCGGGCAGAATAGAGGTGCTGCCGCTGCCTCCCCCCGGGGCGGCGCCTTCCGGCTCGCCGCTGGCGGTGATCGAGCGGTCGTATCGCCGCGCGCTGCGTTTCTTCATGGGGGAGCCGCCGCTCTATCGTGAGACGCCCGAGGGCGGGCTGGCCGAGGAACGGGAGGTTTTCGCCGCGCTCCGCGGAGGCGTGGCGCGCTGGGAGCGGATCAATTCCGAGGGGGAGCTGATTGTCTCGGTCACCGTGCCGATCCAGCGTTTCAAGGCGGTGCTTGGCGTGCTCATGCTTTCGACAGAGGGGGGCGATATAGACGAGATCGTGCGGGCGGAGCGGAGGAGCATCATTGCTGTCTTCCTCTTCGCGCTCTCGATCTCCATCGCGCTCTCGGTCCTCCTCGCCAACACCATCGCCAAGCCGATCCGCCGGCTCGCCGAGGCGGCGGAGGCAGGGGGGGCGCAGGAAGCGCGCCCGATCAATCCCCAGCGAATCCGGTTCCCGGACCTCACGGCGCGGACCGACGAGATCGGCTATCTCTCTTCCGCGCTCCGGCGGATGACGGAGGCGCTCTATGAGCGGATCGATGCGATCGAGAGCTTCGCCGCCGACGTCGCGCACGAGATCAAGAACCCGCTCACCTCGCTCCGCTCCGCGGTCGAAACGCTGCGGATCGCGAAGACGCCGGAGATGCAGGAGCGGCTTCTGGAGGTGATCCAGAAGGATGTCGGCAGGCTCGATCGGCTGGTGACGGACATCTCCAATGCCTCCCGGCTCGACGCGGAGCTGACCCGGGAAGAGATGGATAGCTTCGACATTGTCGACCTGATGGAGGCGATAGCGGCGATGAACGAGGCGCCCGCCGCCGCGCGCGGGGCGCGGATCGAGGTCGCGCCGGGGCCGTCTCCGCTCGAAGTCCGGGGGCTCCAGGGCCGAATCGGGCAGGTGCTGCAGAACCTCGTCGGCAATGCGCTGACCTTCTCGCCCAAGGGCGCCGCCGTGAAGATCGCGGCGGAACGTCGCGCCAACGGCGTGCGCGTGACGGTGGAGGACGAGGGGCCCGGCGTGCCGGACGAGAATCTGACGACGATCTTCGAGCGCTTCTATTCCCAGCGCCCGGACGAGGAGGCTTTCGGCGACCATTCTGGTCTCGGCCTGTCGATCTCGAAGCAGATCGTGGAGGCGCATGGCGGGACTATCTGGGCGGAGAACGTCCGGCCCATCGGCGCAGCGAAGGCGCCGCCATCCGGCGCGCGCTTCACCTTCGAGCTCCCCCTGTGAACACAGGCCCGCTTCATGGCGCGGCAGTTTCCCATGCAGGCGGCTGCGTTCTGATTCTTGGCAGGTCCGGGACTGGCAAGTCCACGCTCGCGCTGGAGATGGTCGCGCTCGGCGGGGGGATCGTGGCGGATGATCTCGTCGTCCTCTCGCCTGCAAAGGGCGCGCTCTTCGCCGCGCCGTTCCGTCCTGGGGCGACCGTACTTGTCGAGGCGCGCGGGCTTGGCCTTCTGCGGCTCCCCGCCGCTCCGCCCGCGCCGCTTCGCCTCGTTCTCGATCTGGACCGCGAGGAGGAGGAGCGCCTGCCACCCCGGCGGTTCTGGTCCTTTGCCGGCGTCTCCGTTCCTCTGCTTTTCCGCCCGGCGCGGCTCCACGCCGCGGCCCTTTTCCTCGCGCTCTCTGCCGGCGGGCCTGAAGATCCGGAAGCGCCGCCGCCCTTGCGCTGAGCGCTGCGCTTGACCAAGCTGTTAACCACTTCATGTTAGTGTGCGCCGCGAGTCGGCCTCAGGCGGGAAAACGAATGATCGGACTGGTGATCGTGGCCCATGGCGGCCTCGCGCGCGAACTTCTCGCGGCGACGGAGCATGTGGTCGGCCCGCAGCCTGGCGCCGTCGCCATCTCCACGAGCCCGGACGACGACCTCTCGGCCAAGCAGGCCGAGATCGACGCCGCCGTCGCCTCCGTATCCGACGGATCGGGAGTAGTCCTCGTTACCGACATGTTCGGCGGTACGCCCTGCAACCTCGCCATCGGATGCATGGGAGAAGGGGTGGAAGTGATTTACGGCGCGAACTTGCCGATGCTCGTGAAGCTCGCCAAGTCGCGCACTCGCCCGCTCGGCGAGGCGGCGGATGCGGCGATCGAGGCCGGGCGCAAATATGTCGACGGCGCGAGCCGGATGCTTCAGGCCAAGGCGGTCTGAACCGCCTTGCCTCGCCGTCGCCTCCTGATCCGAAACGAGAAAGGTCTGCACGCGCGCGCCTCTGCGCGCTTTGTCGAAACTGTCGAGCGGTTCGACGCGCGTGTTGAAGTGACACGGGACGGGCTCTCCGTTTCGGGCGACTCGATCATGGGCCTCCTCATGCTCGGCGCAGCGCAAGGCGCGACGCTCGACATACAGGCGGAGGGGTCGGAGGCGGAGGAACTGCTCGCCGCCCTTGCCACGCTGGTCGAGGACCGGTTCGGGGAGCGGCGCTGAGGCCCAGTCAGACTCGCCGAGCCGGGCAGCCGACAAGATGGTCGTTGACCATGCCGGTCGCCTGCATGAAGGCGTAGACGATGGTTGGCCCGCAGAACTTGAAGCCCCGCGACTTCAGAGCCTTCGACAAGTCGCGGCTAAGCGCCGTCTCCGCCGGGACATCGCTCATCCGCTCGAAGGCGTTGACGATGGGCGCGCCGCCGGTGAAATCCCACAGGAAGCGGGAGAAGGGCTCGGCTCCGCCCATCTCTACCCATGCACGGGCGCCGGAGATCGTCGCCTCGATCTTGCCGCGGTGCCGCACGAT
>JAUHWJ010000429.1 GCA_030424705.1 Alphaproteobacteria bacterium
GGCGCCGGGCACGTCGATGGGTTTCGCCGGGCTGAAGAAGCCGGAGGAGCGGGCCGAGATGATCGCCTATCTGAACGAGGCGGGCGGCGCGCCGATCACGTTCGAGGCGCCGGCAGAGGAGGCCGCCGCCGAGCCCGCCGCGGTTACGACCGAAGCGCCCGCCGCCGAAGAGGCTACGACGGAGGAGGCGCCCGCCGCCACCGAGGAAGCCCCCGCCGACGACGCCGCGGCTGCCGAGGAGGCCCCGGCCGACGAGCAGGTCGCCGTCGCCCCCGCCGCGCCCGAGGCGCCCGCCGCCGAAGCGCCCGCCGCGGGCGGGATGAGCCCAGAAATGGCCGCCGTCTTCGCCTCCGCCGATCTTGCCGAGGGCGAGAAGGTTTTCCGCAAGTGCCGCGCCTGCCACAAGGTCGAGGCCGGTGCGAACGGCGTCGGACCGAGCCTCCATGGCGTGGTCGGCCGTCCGATCGCCTCGATCAGCGACTACAAGTATTCGGACGCGCTTCCGGCCGACAAGGTCTGGACGCCGGAGAACCTCTACGCCTATCTCGAAAATCCGAAGGCCTGGGCGCCGGGCACGAAGATGGCCTTCGCCGGGCTCAAGACCTCGCAGGAGCGGGCGAACGTCATCGCCTGGCTGAACCAGCAGGGCGACAACCCGATCCCGCTGGAGTAATCCTCGCCTGACGGGAACGAGACGGGGCCGCCTTCGGGCGGCCCCTTTCGTTCACGGCATTCGCGCCGTGCTCCCCATGCCGAGATGGAGCTCGCTCCCCGTCCAGGGATGCGCGCGCGCCAGCGCCTCGTCGAAGACGATGCCGAGACCCGGCTCCTTCGGCGGGATGAGATAGCCCTCCTCCCATTCGACTCCCCTCACGAGGTCGCGGTGGAACCCCTCCCACCGCTCGATGCATTCGAGGATGAGGAGGTTGGGGATGCAGGCGCCGAGCTGCACGTTCGCCGCCGCCTCCACGGGGCCGGCATAGAGATGCGGGGCCATCAGCGCGTAATGCGGCTCCGCCATCGCGGCGATCTTCTTCGCCTCGAGGATGCCGCCCACGCGCCCGAGCGCGGGCTGGAGGATGGAGGCGGCGCCGGCGGCGAGCACGCGCTGGAACTCGTATTTCGTCGTCAGCCGCTCCCCGGTCGCCACCGGGATCGAGGTCGAGCGCGCGACCTCGGCCATCGCCTCCGGGCTCTCGGGCGGGCAGGGCTCCTCGAACCAGAGTGGGTCATAGGGCTCCAGCCGCCGCGCCATCCGCTTGGCGCCCGAGGCGGTGAACTGCCCGTGCGTGCCGAAAAGCAAATCCGCCTTCGTCCCCACCGCCTCGCGGATGCGCGCGCAGAAGAGGGCGGAGCGCTCCAGCGCCTCGAGGTCGGGCTGGCGGCCGTCATAGCTCGTATAGGGCCCCGCCGGGTCGAACTTCACCGCGGTGAAGCCCTGGGCGACATAATCCGCCGCCCGCGCCGCCGCCGCGTCCGGGTCGGAATAGACCGGGCTGTCGGAATGCGCGTCCGCCTCGCCGCCCGGATAGAGATAGGTGTAGGTGCGGAGCCGCTCATGGCAGCGCCCGCCGAGCAGCTGGTGGACGGGCTGGCCCGCCGCCTTCCCCACGATGTCCCAGCAGGCGATCTCGAGGCCGGAGAAGACCCCCATCAGCGTCGGATCGGGCCGCTGCGAATAGCCGGAGCTGTAGGTGAGGCGGTAGAGATGCTCGATCCGGTGCGGGTCCGCCCCCTCGAACCAGCGGCCGAACACGTCCCGCGTCGCGGCCTCGATCACGGTGGGGCCGAAGCTCGCGGCGTAGATCTCGCCATAGCCGACGACGCCGCAGGCGGTGGTCAGCTTCACGAAGATGAAATAGCGCCCGCCGCGCCGCGGCGGCGGGTTGCCCACGATGAAGACTTCGAGATCGGCCAGTTTCACGCTTGTTCCTCCCGCGCCCGGTTTCGCCAGCTTTGCCGCCCGGGCGCCGGCGCGTCTATCCCGAGAGGAGCAGCCAGGCCCAGAGATTGAAGGTCGCCAGCGCCGCGCCGGTCGAGAACAGGATCGCGCCGGACATCCGGTTCGGCCGCGTCTCGTAGCGCAGGGCGAGGATGAAGACGTTGTTCGCCACCGGCAGCGAGGCGAGGAGCACGGCGATCACGATCTCCTCCCGCGTCAGCCCGAACACGTCCGTCGTCGCGACGAAGATCATCACGAGCGGATGGATCAGCAGCTTCGCCGCGCAGATCCAGCCGAGCTCCGACGCCGCCGCGCGCATCGGCTGGCCATAGAGCGTCACCCCGATGGCGAAGAGCGCGGCGGGAACGGCGGCCATGCCGAGGATGCGCATGAAATCGTCCACCGGCTTCGGAATCTCCGCGCCCGAAAGGCTGAGCAGGAGCCCCGCGCCGATCGCCAGCACGAAGGGGTTGAGGATCGCGGACCGCGCCGTGGCGAGGAGGCTCGGCACTTCCGCCCCTGCGCCGGGGGAAAGCCGGCTGAGCAGCGCGATGGTGAGCGTGACGACGAAGAGCATGTCGAAGATGATCGCCATGGCCACCGGCGCCGCCGCCGCCTCCCCGGCGAGGCTCACGACGAGCGTGATGCCGAGATAGCCGACATTGCCATGCGTGGTCGCCGCCGCATGGATCGTCGCCACTGCGCCGCCCTGCCGCATGACGACGCCGGAGACGACGACCGTCCCCGCGAACATCAGAACGGCGACTGCGCCCCAGGCGGCGAAGAAGCCGGGGTTGAACACATCTTCGAACGGGATCGCCGCGATGGTCCGCACCATCAGCGCCGGCAGGGCGAAATAGAGCACGAAGGCGTTGAGCGCCTTCGCCGAGCCCTCGACCATCACGCCCCGCCAGCGCGCGGCGTAGCCGCAGCCGATCAGCGCGAAATAGGGGAGCGTGACGCCGAAGATCGCGAACATGGGCGGAGGATGGGCCTTTCCTGCGGACCAGCGCCAATAGCGCACCCGGCGCGGCGGGGAAAGCGCATGCGGCGCATGGCCGCCCTGCGCGGGTCGCGCTCATTCCAGCAGCACGACGTTGCGCACGCCGATCCCGGCCCGCGTCCGGTCCAGCGCCGCGTTGATCTCCGATAGGGCGAACCGGCCCGTGACGAGTTCGGAGAGCTTGAGCCGCCCCGCCTGATAGAGGCGGATCAGCGCCGGAATGTCCCGCGCCGGGGCCGCCTTGCCCATTTTCGAGCCGAGGATGCGCTGCCCGGCGTCCGCCAGCGTCAGCGGG
>JAUHWJ010000430.1 GCA_030424705.1 Alphaproteobacteria bacterium
GGCGCGCTCTGGCTCTCTTCGCTCTATCAGCTCTGGCGCTTCGAGAACGTGCTGGAGAAGGGCCAGGTTCGGGAGGGATACGACGCCGTCTATCTCCCCATCGACGGGCGGACTACGGGCGATGTGGACATTCATGACGTGCATCCCTTCGCGGGCGGGCGGCCGCCGATCTTCGTCGTCACCCGCTTCAACTGCCTCGCGACGCTGGACTGGAAGCACAGTTTCGTCCCCGTCTGGAAGCCGCCCTTCGTGGACCGGATCGCGGCGGAGGACCGCTGCCATCTCAACGGCCTCGCGATGGAGGGCGACAAGCCCGCCTATGTCACCTGCGTCGCGCGCACCAATGTCGCCGGCGCGTGGCGGGAGCATCGGCGGGAGGGCGGCGTCGTGCTCGATGTGGCGAGCGGGGAGCCGGTCGTCACCGGGCTTTCGATGCCGCATTCGCCGCGGCTGCATCAGGGCGAGCTCTATCTGATCCAGTCGGGCACCGGGGAGTTCGGGCGCGTGGACCGCAAGAGCGGGAAGTTCGAGCCGATGTGCTTCCTGCCCGGCTTCGCCCGCGGCGTCACCTTCGTCGGGCGGCACGCCGTCATCGGCGTCTCCCGCCCGCGGAAGGACCGGACCTTCGAAGGCCTCGCGCTCGACGAGCGGCTGGCGAAGGAGGGCGTGAGCCCGACCTGCCAGATCGCCGTCGTCAACCTCGACACGGGGGACGTGGAGCACGGGCTGGAGATCGACGGCGCGGTGCAGGAGCTTTACGACGTGACTCTGATCCCCGGCGTGCGGCGGCCGATGATCATCGGGTTCCGGACGGAGGAGATCCGCTTCATGGTCCATCCGGCGCCGCTTCGCCCGCTCGCCTGATCGTGGCCCCCCCGCGGCTGCTCTTCGCCTGGGAGCTCGGCGCGCATTTCGGCCATGTCTCGAAGATGGCGGAAATTGCGCGCGCCTTGGGGGAGCGGGCGGAGATCTTCGTGGCCGCTCAGGAGCCGGCTTCCTTTCGCGCCCTCGCGTCCGACCTGCCGGTGACGCTCCTGCCGGCGCCGTTCTCCCCTTTCCGCCCGCCGGAGACGCCGGGCTACAGGGCGGTTTCCTATCCGGACGTGCTGCGCCATGTCGGCTGGCACGCGCCGGCCCCGCTCGCGGCGCTCGCCGAGGCCTGGGGCGCGCTCTTCGGCCTCGTGCGACCGGACCTGATCGTCGCGCAGGCGGCGCCGACGGCGCTGCTCGCCGCACGGGCGGCGGGGCTTCGCGCGGCGACGGTCGGCAGCGGCTATGACGCGCCGCCGCGGGCGGAGCCGATGCCGCCCTTCTATTTCTGGCTGGACGGTGAGGCGGAGAAGGCGGCCGAGCGGGAGGCGGCGGCGCTGGAGACCGCGAACGCGGCGCTGAGGCTTCGCGGCGGCCCGGAGATGGGCGGCTTCGCCGATCTCCTCCGCGGCGGGCCCTTCCTTCTCTCGACCTTCGCAGAGATCGACCATTACGGGGACCGCAAGCGGTTCGAGCCCGACCATCCGCCCTATATCGGCCAGCTCGTGACGCTCGATCAGGGCGCGGAACTGGCGTGGCGGAAGGGGGCGGCGCGGCGGATCTTCGCCTATCTGAGGCCCGGCGGCCCCGCCTTCGACGCGGGGGTGGAGGCGCTGGCGGCAAGGCCGAAGGAGGAGGACGTGATCCTCGCCGCGCCGGGCGCGCCGGCGGCGCTGAAGGCGCGGCTCGAGGGCGGGCCCGTCAGGCTGGTGGACGGGCCGGCGCGGCTCGGGCCGCTGCTGAAGCGCTGCGACCTCGGCGTGAGCCACGGCTCCAACGGCGTCGCCGCCGCGTTCCTCTTGGCCGGGGTTCCGCAGGTCGCGCTGCCGACCCAGTCCGAACAGGTGATGATCGCCCGCACACTCGGCGAGGGCGGGTTCGGGCTCGGCCTCGTCGGGCGCTACGGCGCGCGGGAGGCGGGCGCGGCGATCGACCGGGCGCTGGGCTCGCCGATCCCGCGCGAGCGGGCGGGGGCGCTGGCGAAGCGGATGAAGGGCGCGCGGCCGGCGGCGGAGACGGCGGCGGACGCGCTGATGGAGGCGGTCTGACGCCGTGTGCACACAGTGTGCATGGGGGTTATACTTCTGATTGCACTCGATAATCGAAAATTTCGAAATTTTTCCTTGCGTGTCAGGCCGCCCTCAGCCCGAGCATCGCCCGCGCCTCGGCCGGCGTCGCGACAGGGCGGTCGTATTTCTGGCAGAGATCGACGACGCGACGGACGAGGGCGGCGTTGGAGGGGGCGAGCCGTTCCCGGTCCAGCCGCACATTGTCCTCAAGGCCGGTCCGCGCATGGCCGCCGCCGGCGACGCACCATTCGTTGAGCTGGAGCTGGCCAGCGCCGATGCCGGCCCCGCACCATTCGGATTGCGGGGACAGGCGCTTCAGCGTCGCGACGTAGAAGTCGAAGACGGCGCGGTCCACCGGCATCGCGTTCCTCACGCCCATGACGAACTGGACATAGATCGCGGGGGCGAGCCGGCCGTCCGCCTGCATCTTCGCGGCCTGGAAGATGTGGGAAAGGTCGAAGGCCTCGATCTCCGGCTTCACGCCATGGGCCAGCATCTCGGAGGCGAGCCAGTCCACAAGGTCCGGGCTGTTTTCGTAGACGCGGGTGGGGAAGTTGTTGGAGCCGACCGTCAGCGAGGCCATGTCGGGCCGCAGCGGCAGCATCCCCCCCCGCTCCCGCCCCGAGCCGGAGCGCCCGCCGGTGGAGAACTGGATGATCATGCCGGGGCAGGCCGCCTCCAGCCCCTCCTTCAGCCGGGCGAACCTCTCCGGGTCGGAAGTCGGCGTCTCGTCCTCGTTGCGGACGTGGAGATGGGCGATGCTGGCGCCGGCCTCGAAGGCCTCCTGCGTCGACTCGACCTGTTCGGAAATGGTGATCGGCACCGCCGGATTGTCCGCCTTCCGCGGCACGGAGCCGGTGATGGCGACGCAGATGATGCAGGGCTTCGTCATGGCTTTCCCTCCATTTCGGCATAGGTCCGCTTGATGACCTTGATGGCCGCATTGGCGCGGGGCACGCCGGCATAGACGGCGACGTGGAGCATCGTCTCGATCAGGTCCTCCGCCGTCGCGCCGGTATTCGCCGTGGCGCGGACATGCATGGCGATCTCATCCTCCATGCCGCCGGCGGCGAGGAGGGCGAGGGTGACGATGCTCCGCTCCCGCTTCGTGAAATGCGGGCGGGACCAGACCGAGCCCCA
>JAUHWJ010000431.1 GCA_030424705.1 Alphaproteobacteria bacterium
GCCCGGCTCCCTGTCTGCGCGCTTCACGAAGGTGCGCTCCTCCGAGAGGAGGAATCGCTCGGCTTGCGCGAAGGCGTAATTCTCCCGCCCGGCCGGGTCCATCGCCAGCTTCGTGCGATAGGCCTCGTAGGCCGCGAGGTTCTCGATGTGGTAGATCCCGAAGGCGAGGGTGGAGGAGCCTTCGTGCGGCGCGAAATAGCCGACGAGATCGGCCCCGCAACGCGGAATCGCCTCCGCCCAGCCCCGCGCGTAGCGGGCGAAGAGCTCCGGGCGGGCCGGGTCGATCCGGTATCTGATGACGCAGGTTAGCATGGCTTTCTCCTTCTTGGCTGCGCCCCTTCTGCCCGATTGCGCCGCCCCGATGCTTCGGCCATGATCGAACCATGAAGGAAGGACCGGACATCGCCCGTTACGCCGCCCTGATCGGCGATCCCGCCCGCGCGAACATGCTGACCGCGCTGATGGCGGGCCGCGCGCTTACCGCAACGGAACTCGCGCATGAGGCGGGTGTGACGCCGCAGACGGCGAGCGCGCATCTCGCCCGGCTGGAGGAGGCGGGGATGCTGCGGCGGGAGCGGCAGGGGCGGAGCCGCTATTTCACGCTCGCGGGGCCGGACGTCGCCGCCGCGCTGGAGGCGCTGATGGGCCTCGCCGCCGGGCGGGGCGGGCTCCGCACGCGCCCCGGCCCGCGCGATGCGACGCTCCGGAAGGCGCGGACCTGCTATGACCATCTGGCCGGGGAGGCGGCGGTTTCGATCCTCGACTCGCTTCGCGCCGATGGCCGCCTCGCCGGGGACGCAGAGCTTCGCCTGACACCGCCGGGCCGCGCCGCCTTCACGGCGCTCGGGATCGACCTCGCGCCGCTCGAGGCGGGGCGGCGCCCGCTCCTCCGCCCCTGTCTGGACTGGTCGGAGCGGAGGGCGCATCTTGGCGGCGCGCTCGGCGCCGCGCTCCTCTCCCGCCTCCTCGCGCTCGGCTGGGCGCGGCGCAGGGAGGGGCGGGCGGTGACGATCACGCCCGAAGGCGCGCGGCGCCTCGGCGAAGCCTTTCCGCCGCCCGCACGGGCGGCCTGACGGAGACACGGATGAGCGACAGGACGATCCTGACGGGAGGCTGCCTCTGCGGCGCCGTGCGCTACCGCGCGGAGGCGTCCGCGACGCTCCCCTATGTCTGCTGGTGCGCGAACTGCCGGCGCTGGGGCGGCGGGCCGGCGCACTGGGCTGTCGTGGTGGCCTCGCGGGAGGTCGCCATCGAGGGCGCGCCGCGCGTCCACGTCGTGACGGCGGAGAGCGGGCGGGAGGTCGCGCGCTATTTCTGCGGCGATTGTGGCGGGCATCTCTTCACCTCGCCCTGGCCCGAGGTGAGCCGCTATTCCCTGAAGGCGGGGACGCTGGATGACCCTACGCTCTACGAGGCGCAGCACGAGATCTGGGCCCGCAGCCGCGCCCCCTGGGCGGACCGGAACCCGGAGGCGGCGCGGCATGAGGCGGGCTTCCCCGGCCCCGTGCCCATCGGATGAGGCTGATTAATTCTTGACTGAAACACTCGGAAAACGGTAGGCCGGAGCCGCAAGGCGGCGGAGACGCAGGATGGACGAGAGCGCGATCATTGGGCCGGTCGAGGCGCCCGCCGCCCCCTGGGCGGCGGCGTGGGACTTTCTCGCGCTCGGCGGCCCGGCGATCTGGGCCATCGCCGCGCTCTCCGTCCTCTGCCTTGCGGTGATCCTCTGGAAGGTCTGGGGGCTCGCCCGGCTCGGCGCCTGGTCCCGCCGCCGCGCCTGCGTCGCGCTGACCGTGCTCGCCGCCGGGCGCCCGGCGGAGGCCGAGGCGGTGCTGGCGAAAAGGGAGGACGCCCGCTCCCGCCTCGTCCGCTCCGCCATGGCGGCCCGCGCCGCGCTGCCGGAGCCGCAGGCGCGGGAGGAGGTGGAGCGCGCGGCGCGCGCTGAACTCGCCGCCGCCCGCTCCGGCCTCCGCGCGCTCGAACTGATCGCGACGGTGGGGCCCCTGCTCGGCCTTCTCGGCACCGTCCTCGGCATGATCGCCGCCTTCCAGGCGCTGCAGGAGGCCGGCGCGCGGGCGGACCCGGCGGCGCTCGCGGGCGGCATATGGGAGGCGCTGCTGACCACCGCCGCCGGCATGGCCGTCGCCATCCCCGCCTCCGCCGCCCTCGCCTGGTTCGAGAGCGTGATCGAGGGGCTGCGGCACGACATGGAGGACGCCGCGACGCGCGTCTTCCTCGCGCCCGCGCCGCGCGCGCCCGCGCCGCTCCACGCCGTCGCCTCGCGATGAGTGGCTTCCGCTTCGGCCCGCCCGCCGCCCGCCGCCGGCGCGCGGCGCTGACGCCGATGATCGACGTCGTCTTTCTCCTCCTCGTCTTCTTCATGCTCGCCGCGCGCTTCGGGGCGGAGGGCGCGCTGCCCGCCGCCGCCGCGGGCGCGGGCGCCGAATGGCGCGGGCCGCCGCGGCTGGTGGAGATCGCGCCGGGGGAGCTTCGCCTCAACGGCGCGGAGGTGGCGGAGGCCGCGCTCTCCGCCGCGCTTCGCCCGCTGATGACGCGGGAGGGGGACCCGGTGATCCTCCGCGGGGCCGAGGGCGCGAGCCTCCAGCGCGTGATCGACGTGGCGGACGCCCTGCGCGAAGCCGGCTTCGGCGCGCTCGTCCTGGCGGAATAGATGCGGATCGAGCCCGCCCCGCGCCACCCGATGGGCGAGCCGATCCTGCCGATGATCAACGTCGTCTTTCTGCTCCTGATCTTCTTCGTGATGACGGCGGAGATTGCGCCGCCCGAACCCTTCGAGATCTCGCCGCCCCGCTCCGAGGCGGCGGGGGGCGGCGCGGCCCTCGCCCTCCATCTCTCGCCGGAAGGGGAGTTCGGCTTCGGCGACCTGCGCGGGGACGAAGCGGCGGCGGCGGCCATCGCGGAGGCGGCGGGTGGTGCGCTCCGGCTCCGGGCGGATGGCGGCATGGAGGCGGCGCGCGTCGCCGTCGCGCTCGCCCGGCTGGCTTCGATGGGCGCGGGACCGGTGGAACTCGCCGCCGCGCAGGGGGCTCGCCCGTGATCGCCGCGCCGCTTCCGCGCGGGGGCGGGGCGGCGGAGGCGGGGGGCTTCCTCGCCCTCGCGCTCCTCCTCCACCTCGCCGCCTTCGCGCTCTTCGGCGGGCCTTCCGGCCTCGTCTCCGGCGGCGTGGGCGGGGATGCGGAGGCGACGGTCTCGGGCGCCGCGCCCGCCCTCTCCGCCCT
>JAUHWJ010000432.1 GCA_030424705.1 Alphaproteobacteria bacterium
GGACGATGCGACGCGGAAGGCGATGAAGCGGCTCTACCGGCCGCTCAATCTCCGCGGGCCCTCCATAGTCTTCACCTCACTGGAGAGTGCGGAGATGATCAAGTATGCGGCCAACGCTTTCCTCGCCACGAAGATCACCTTCATTAACGAGATCGCCGACCTCTGCGAGAAGACGGGGGCGGACGTGCAGGCGGTCGCCCGCGGCATCGGGCTCGACGGGCGGATCGGCTCCAAGTTCCTCCATGCCGGGCCCGGCTATGGCGGCTCCTGCTTCCCGAAGGACACACTGGCGCTGACCCGCACCGGGCAGGAGGCGAACAGCCCCCTCCGCATCGTCGAGACGGTGATCGAAGTGAACGAGGCGCGAAAGCGCAAGATGGCGGAGAAGGTGATCGACGCCTGCGGCGGCACCGTCGCCGGGAAACGTATTGCGGTGCTCGGCGTCACCTTCAAGCCGGATACGGACGACATGCGGGACGCACCCTCGCTCACCATCGTCCCCGCGCTGATCGGGCGGGGGGCGAAGGTGGTGATCGTCGACCCGGAAGGGCGGCGGGAGGGCGAGGCGCTGCTGCCCGGAGCGGACTGGGCGGAGGACGCCTACGAGGCGGCCTCCGGCGCGGCGGCGGTGGTCGTCATCACCGAATGGAACGCCTTTCGCGGGCTTGATCTCGAACGGCTCAGGGAGACGATGGCCGGGGACGTTCTGGTCGATCTCCGCAACATCTTCCGCCGCGACGAGGCGCAGGCGGCGGGCTTCGCCTATACCGGCGTCGGGCGCGGCGCCGCCTGATCACGCCTCCGTCAGATCGCGCCCTAGGCTCGCAAAGCGGGCGCCCTTCGCTTAAGTCTCCCCTCGACCCGCAACCCGGAGATCGAGATGAGCGACGCATACACCCCCCCGAAGGTCTGGAAATGGGAGCAGGCGAGCGGCGGCCAGTTCGCCAGCATCAACCGCCCCATCGCCGGCGCGACGCATGAGAAGGCGCTGCCCGTGGGCGAGCATCCGTTCCAGCTCTATTCGCTGGCGACGCCGAACGGCGTGAAGGTCACGGTGATGTTGGAGGAGCTTCTGGCTCTTGGCCACAAGGGGGCCGAATACGACGCCTGGCTCATCAGGATCGGAGACGGGGAGCAGTTCGGCTCCGGCTTCGTCGAGATCAATCCCAACTCGAAAATCCCGGCGCTGCTGGACCGGTCCGGCCCGGAGCCGGTGCGCGTCTTCGAATCGGGCTCGATCCTCCTGCACCTCGCGGAGAAGTTCGGCGCCTTCCTGCCCTCCGGCGCGGCGCGGACGGAATGCCTCAACTGGCTTTTCTGGCAAATGGGAAGCGCGCCCTATCTCGGCGGCGGCTTCGGGCATTTCTACGCCTATGCGCCCGAGAAATGGGAATATCCGATCAACCGCTTCGCGATGGAGACGAAGCGCCAGCTCGACGTGCTGGACCGGCGGCTGGCTGACAACCGGTTCATGACCGGCGAGGATTACAGCATCGCCGACATGGCGATCTGGGCCTGGTATGGTCAACTCGTGCTCGGCCGGCTCTATTCGGCGGCGGAGTTCCTCGACGTCGCGAGCTACGCGAACGTGACGCGCTGGGCGAAGGAGATCGATGCGCGGCCCGCCGTCCTCCGCGGGCGGATGGTCAACCGGGTGTTCGGCGAGCCTTCGCTCCAGCTCCATGAGCGGCACGATGCGTCCGATTTCGACACCAAGACGCAGGACAAGCTCGCCCCTGCGGCCGAGTGACGCTCAGCGTCCGGCGCTCTCCACCGGCACGCAATCCCTGCCCTGCGCCTGGATCGCGGCGCAGGCGGCGAGGGCGCCGGGCCTGTCGAATCCGGTGAGCTGCGCCCGCCACGCAGGCTTGCCGGAGAGGGTGAACCGGTCCACGTCCCGACCGGCGGCGGCGAGGCCCCGGACACCAAGCGCCGCGGAGGCGAGTTCGGCGATCGCCGTCTCCTCCTTCGCGAAGATGCCGAGCTGAACCGACCAGTCGGAAACGACCTCATTCCGTAGGGTCGGCGCCGGCGCGAACGCCAGTTCCGAACCCGGGCGAATCCGCGGCCAGGGGCTGCGGCGCGGCGAGAGGCGCGTGTATTCCTGCGGCGGCGTCTCGGAAGCGGCGGCGGAGGGAACAAGCAATTCCCCCGCCTGGGCCAGCAGCGAGGCGGGCGCGGTCCCTTCGTCCCCGGGCCGCGCCGGCGGCGGCGGGCTTGCCTCCGGCGCAGCGGCGGCGACAGCGCGCGCGGCGGTCGAGGCGGAGGCGACGCGCGTCTCCCCGCCGCCCGCGCTGACGCGGCGGATGAGGGTGGCCGTCGAAATGTAGTCGGCGCGCGACGGCGCCTTGCTGAAGCCGAGATCCAGCAATTCCGCCGCCCGCTGGTTCCGCCATGGTGTGGACTTGCCGCCGAAGACGACTGCGATGATTCGCTCCTGCCCGCGCTCGGCGGAGGCGACGAGGTTGAAGCCGGCGGCGCTGGTATATCCGGTCTTGATCCCGTCCGCGCCGCGATAGGCGTTCAGGAAGCGCCGGTTGGTGTTGTGGATCGTGCGGCCGGAGGCCGGCGTCGAGATACGACTGAACAGGTTGTAGTATTGCGGATGGTCGTAGAAGAGCGCCCGGCCGAGGATCGCCATGTCCCGAGCCGTGGAATACTGGCCGGACTGGGTGAGGCCGGAAGCGTTCAGGAAACGCGTGTTCGCCATGCCGAGCTCGCGCGCGCGCCGCGTCATGATCTCTGCGAAAGCCGATTCGGAGCCGCCCACCGCCTCCGCGAGCGCAGCGGCCGCATCGTTCGCCGACTTGATCGCCGCCGCGCGAATCAGGTCGCGGATGCGGACCTTCTGTCCGGCGCGATAGCCCATCTTCGAAGCCGGTTTTGCAGCCACATGACGGGAGATCGTGACCCGCTGATCGAGGCCCAGCCGACCCGCCTTCACCGCCTCGAAGGTTAGGTAGAGCGTCATCATCTTGGTGAGCGAAGCGGGGTGAAGCCGTCGGTCCGCATCCGATTCGTGGAGTATGTCGCCTGTCCTCGCGTCCATCACGAACGCGGCGTAGGGAGCCGCCTCAGCCTTCGGAACTACGAAAGAAACCACCAATGCGACCGCCAGAACGGCGATCATCATGCGCAAGCTGCTCATGACGCCCTCATTTTGCCCGTATCCGTCTCCGTGCGGCGATGCTCTTTTTCCCGGCCCGCCGTCACGTCTGCTGCGGGAGCATCGTAACATC
>JAUHWJ010000433.1 GCA_030424705.1 Alphaproteobacteria bacterium
CAGCTCGTCGTGCGCACGAGAAGCGAGGTCCAGAAAGGAAGAAGGACGAGGATCATCAGGAGGTTGGAGAGGCGCATCGGCAGCGTCGCCAGCAGATGCGCGACCGGGAAGCCGAGAAGGAGGCAGAGC
Source organism: Alphaproteobacteria bacterium (assembly GCA_030424705.1). Taxonomy (GTDB): domain Bacteria; phylum Pseudomonadota; class Alphaproteobacteria; order Rhodobacterales; family Rhodobacteraceae; genus Pikeienuella. The sequence continues at coordinate 130 of JAUHWJ010000433.1, forward strand.
GCCGCGATCACCGCGGATATCATCATCGTACGCCAGAAGAGCGGCATGTAGATCCGCTGGTCGTCGGGAACGCGGACAACCCCCTCGACGGGGTCGACCTCCCTGTCTAGCGCGGCGATGTAGAAATTCGGGGTATGGGCGGCGGAGGCGGCGCGCATCGCGCTCCAGAGCGCGGGCGAGCCCCATTCCTCGTCGAGGTCCAGCAAGGCCTCGCGATAGGGCGCCTCCAGCCTTCCGGCGCGCCGCCCCGCCGAGGTGAAGAGCGAACGGGTGCCAGAAACGTCATAGTTGATGCGCGTGCCCACCACGCCGATCGTCCGGGCCTCCGCTGCGAGGGCGAGATCGGCGGCGAGCGCGGCGTAGGCGCTCTCGTCCGGCTCCGTCTCCGGGTTCTCGTCGAACCAGCGCACGAGATTGGGCATGTTGGCGGAGAAGCCGTCATTCGCGACGGAGCGATAGAGCATCTGCCCGATCGGGGCGACGAAGGTCAGCACCACGAAGGCGAGGAGCGGCGCGACGAGGAGGAAGGCGCGCCGCCGCGCCCGCTTCGCCGCATGGGCCAGGGCCGCCTTCAGCGGCGTTCCGTCCGCCGTCTTCAGCGTTTCGGCGCGCGCCGGGGCCGATGCCATGCCCGTGTCAGCGATGTCCGCCATGCCGCCCTCCGCTCAGGTGCAGGCGGGGCGCCGCGGCGCCCCGCCCCGTTCTCAGTTCGCCGCCACCCAGGCGTTGAACTTCTCGGAGAGTTCGACGTCGTAATCCGCCCAGAACTCGAAGTCGTTCAGGAGGGCGTTCTCCATGTTCGCCGGCGCGGTCGGCATGTGCGGCGCCATCTCCGTCTTGCCGTCGTTGAAGAGGCCGACGAGCGGGCCGGAGGACTTGCGGGCCGGGCCGTAGGAGATCCACTTCGCCTGGTCGGCGAGGCGCTGCGTATCCGTCGAGAACTTGATGAACTCGAGCGCGGCCTCCTTGTTCGGGGCGCCCTTGGGGATCACGAAGAGGTCGAGATCGAGGATCTGCCCGTCCCACACCACGACGAACGGCTTGTCCTCCGCCGCGGCGGCGTTGAAGATCCGGCCGTTATAGGCGGTGGTCATCAGAACTTCGCCATCGGCGAGGAGCTGCGGCGGCTGGGCGCCGGCCTCCCACCAGATGATGTCGGACTTGATCGTGCCGAGCTTTGCGAGGGCGCGATCAACGCCTTCGGGCGTCGCAAGCACGTCATAGACCTCTTCGGCCGGCACGCCGTCCGCCATCAGCGCCATCTCGAAATTCGCCTTCGCGCCGCGGCGCAGGCCGCGCTTGCCGGGGAACTTCGCCGTGTCGAAGAAGTCCTCGATCGTCGTCGGCTTCTCGCCCGGGAACTTCGAATCGTCATAGGCGTAGATCGTGGACCAGAAGATCGAGGCCACGGCGCAATCGTAAAGCGCGCCTTCGATGAAGTCCTCGGTCGCCGGCGTCCCGTCAGGCGCGGGGGGCAGCGTGGAGGCGTCGATCGGCTCGATCAGCCCCTCGTCGCAAAGCCGCACGGCGTCCGAAAGCTCCACGTCCGCGACGTCGATGGAGACGTTGCCCGCCTCGACCTGCGCCTTGATAGGCGTCGCCGGGTTGTCGGCGTCGACCGAGACGACCTTGATCCCGGTCATTTCCGTGAAGGGCTTGTGATAGGCCTCCACCTGGCTCTTCGTGTAGGCGCCGCCCCAGGACATGACCGTGACTTCCTGCGCCGAAGCGCTGAAGGCGAGGCCTGCGAGGGCGGTGCTGATGATAAGCGTCTTTTTCATCTTGGCTCCCTGGTTGCAGTCGTTCTTCCCGCCGGGAAAACCCGCCCGGCGCGGGCCCGGCGGCGGCGGGGCCGCGCCGGGAATTCCGTGCGCGCGCTCAGGCGTCGAGCGCGCGGGCGTCCTCCGTCGCCCAGCCGATGCGGATCTTCTCGCCGGGCTGAAGGCGCCGCTGGCCCTGGCCGTTCCGGCTCTTGATGACGAACTCGTCGGAGCCGGCGACGCGCAGCCGCGTGCGGAACACGTCCCCCATGTAGATGAATTCGAGCACCTCGGCGTCCAGCCCCGGCGCGCTCATGTCCTCCCGCTGCTCGACCCGCTCGGGCCGGACGGAGACGAGCGTGCGCCGCCCTTTGCCGCCGACATTCACCGCGGCGGCGTCGATCACCTCGCCGCTGTCGAGCCGGACGACCGCGCGACCGCCGTTCAGCTCCTCCACCACGCCGTGGAGCTTGTTGTTCTCCCCGATGAACTGCGCGACGAAGGCGTTCTGCGGCCGCTCGTAAAGCTCGTCCGGCGGCGCGAGCTGCTGGATCACGCCGTCGTTGAACACCGCCACGCGGTCCGACATCGTCAGGGCCTCGCCCTGGTCATGCGTGACATAGACGACCGTGATCCCGAGACTTTCGTGCAGATGCTTGATCTCGAACTGCATGTGCTCGCGCAGCTGCTTGTCGAGCGCGCCGAGCGGCTCGTCCATCAGCACCAGCTCCGCGTCGAAGACGAGCGCGCGGGCGAGCGCGATGCGCTGCTGCTGCCCGCCGGAAAGCTGAGCCGGGCGGCGCCCGCCGAAGGCGCCCATCTGCACCATGTCGAGCGCGCGCTTCACCTTCGCCTCGATCTCGGCCTTGCCCATCTTCCGCACCTCGAGCGGGAAGGCGAGGTTCTCCGCCACCGTCATGTGCGGGAAGAGCGCGTAGTTCTGGAAGACCATGCCGATCCCGCGCTTGTGCGGCGGGATGTTGTTGATCGGGCGGCCGCCGAGCCTGATCTCGCCATGGGTCGCCGTCTCGAAGCCGGCGAGCATCATCAGGCAGGTGGTCTTGCCGGAGCCGGATGGGCCGAGCATCGTCAGGAATTCGCCCTTGCCGATGGCGAGGTTGAGGTCCTTCACCACGAGGGTCTCCCCGTCGTAGCTTTTCTGAACGCGCTCAAAGGCGACGAAGGCCTTGTCGGCCGTCGGATCGGTCATGCGGTTCCCTGTCAGCTTCCGGCTTGAGCCGGTTATCCGTTGTGCGAAGTCAAGCACAGAGGCGCCCGCCGTGACAACCGTCTTGCGACAGCTTTCTGTTGCAGCGCGACATCGCCGGCTTCGCATGCTCACTGTTGA
>JAUHWJ010000434.1 GCA_030424705.1 Alphaproteobacteria bacterium
GGGATAGCCCCCCTCCGGGTCGCCGAGCGCCTCGCCCGGCGCGCCGTCGAAGGTGAACTCCGCCGCATGGCCGCCATCCACCGTCCCGAAGGCGCGCATGGTCACGCCCGGGCCCTTCGGATCGACGAGCCAAAGCCCGATCCCGGCCTCCTCCGCCTCGTCGCCGGAGGAACGGGCGGATACGATCAGCCGGTCCGCCGTCGCGCCGTTGAGGACGACGGACTTGCGGCCCGTGATCTTCCCCCCTTCCGCCCGGCAGGCGACCCGCGCCATTTCATACCGGCTCTCGGGTTCGGTATGGGCGAGGGCGAGGTGAAGGCCGCCGGCGATCACCTCCTCCAGCATCTCGTCCTTGCTGGCGCCGATCAGCGGCGTCGCGCCGAGCACCGCGGTGGCGAGGAAGGGCTCGACGACGAGCCCGCCGCCCAAAGCCTCGAACACGACGAGGATGTCCTCGCCCGCCCCGCCGAACCCGCCCGCGCTTTCGGGCAGGAGCGCGCCGACGGCGCCGAGTTCCGCGAATTCGGCCCACATCGCCGGGTCGAACCCGCCCTCCATCTTCGCCGCCTTGTGGCGCGTCTTGAGGTCGTATTTCTCGCGGACGAAGCGCGTCAGCGTCTCCGTCAGCATCCGGCGTTCTTCGGACAGCGTGAAATCCATGTCAGAGACCGAGCCCCATCTTCGAGATGATGTTTTTCTGGATCTCGTTCGAACCGCCGTAGATCGAGACCTTGCGCATGTTGAAATACTTCGTCGCCTGCTTCATCGCCCCCGCGGGGCCGACGGGCTCCTCGTTCCAGCCCTCGTCGAAGGCTTCGGAGATGAAGGGCGCGGCGTGCGGGCCGAAGGCGCGGCGCATCAGGTCCGTCAGCTCCTGCCGGACGACCGTGCCCTGCACCTTCAGCATCGAGCTCTCTACGCCGCCCGCCGCGCCGCCCTCCGCCGCCGCGACGATGCGGAGGTTGAAGATGTCCATCGCCATCAGGTCGATCTCGACCTTGCCCATGCGGGCGGCGAAGAACGGATCCTCCCGAAGCGGCTTCCCGTTCGCCTTCAGCCGCTTCGCCGCCGCCTTCAGATGCTCCATCGCCTGCCGCGAATAGCCGACCCCGGCGATCCCCGTCCGCTCATAGGTCAGGAGGTATTTCGCCAGCGTCCAGCCGCCGTTGACCTCGCCGACGATGTTCGCCTTCGGGATGCGCACATCCGTGAGGAACACCTCGTTGACCTCGTGCTCCCCGTCCAGCGTGATGATCGGGCGCACTTCCACGCCCGGAACGTCCATCGGCACGAGGAAGAAGGAGATGCCCTCCTGCGGCTTCCCCGTCTTGTCCGTCCGCGCCAGCACGAAGATGTGGTCGGCGATATGGCCGAGCGTCGTCCAGGTCTTCTGCCCGTTGATGACCCATTCGTCGCCGTCCAGAACCGCCTCCGTCTTCAGCGAGGCGAGGTCGGAGCCGGCGCCGGGCTCGGAATAACCCTGGCACCACCAATGCTCGGAGGTGAGGATCTTCGGCAGGTAATGCGCCTTCTGCTCCTCCGAGCCGTACTTGATCAGCACCGGGCCGAGCATGTTGACGCCGAAGGGCACGATCCGCGGCGCGTTGGCGACGACGATCTCCTCATGGAAGATATGCGCCTCCACCGGCGTCCAGTCCGTCCCGCCATGTTCCTTGGGCCAGTGCCAGGCGAGCCAGCCGGCCTTGTTGAGGATCGCGTGCCATTCCCGCAGGTCGTCGCGGGAGAGGCGAAGCCCCTTCGCGACCTTGTCGGAGAGCCGCTTCGGCAGGTTGTCCCGCAGATAGGAACGGACTTCCTCGCGGAAGGCCTGCTCGGCGGGCGTGTAGTTCAGGTCCATCGGTCGATCCTCCAAAACGCGCCGCCCCGGCCGCGGCCGGGGCGATTGATCCGTCGGGGCGAGGGCCTCAGCAGACCTCGAAGAGGCCCGCCGCGCCCATCCCGCCGCCGACGCACATGGCGCATACGACATACTTGGCGCCCCGGCGCTTCCCTTCAATCAGCGCATGGCCGACCATCCGGGCGCCCGACATGCCATAGGGGTGGCCGATCGAGATCGCGCCGCCGTTGACGTTCAGGAGCTCGTTCGGAATGCCGAGCTTGTCCCGGCTGTAGAGCACCTGCACGGCGAAGGCCTCGTTCAGCTCCCAGAGGCCGATATCGTCCATCTTGAGGCCATTGAGCTTCAGGAGCTTCGGCACGGCGTAGACCGGCCCGATCCCCATCTCGTCCGGCTCGCAGCCCGCCGCGACGCAGCCGCGATAGATGCCGAGCGGGGAGAGCCCGCGCTTCTCCGCCTCCTTCGCCTCCATCAGCACCGCGGCCGAGGCGCCGTCGGAAAGCTGGGAGGCGTTGCCGGCGGTGATGTGCTTGCCTTCCTTGATCACGATCCCGTCCTTGAAGACGGGCTGGAGGCCCTGCAGGCTTTCGAGCGTGGTGGAGGGGCGGTTGCCCTCGTCCTTCTCCAGCGTCACCTCGCGCTCGAGAATCTCGCCCGTGTCCTTGTTCTGGAACTTCATGACCGTGGTCATCGGCACGATCTCGTCGTCGAACTTGCCGGCCGCCTGCGCCGCCGCCGTCCGCATCTGGGACTGGTAGGCGTATTCGTCCTGCGCCTCGCGGGTGACGCCATAGCGCTCGCCCACCGTCTCCGCCGTCTCCAGCATCGTCATGTAGAGCGCGGGCATCGTCTCCTTCAGCTTCGGGTCGGCCAGCCAGTCCCGCCGCTGATGCTCGTTCTGGACGAGGCTGATGCTCTCCCCGCCGCCGCCGACGGCGATCTGGAGCCCGTCGGTGATGATCTGCTTCGCCGCCGTCGCGATGGCGAACATGCCGGAGGAGCATTGCCGGTCCATCGTCATGCCGCCGACGGAGACGGGCAGGCCCGCGGCCATCGCCGCCTGCCGGCCGTAATTCATGCCCGTGGAGCCCTGCGTCAGGGCGTTGCCCATGATCACGTCCTCGACCTCGGCGCCGTCGATCCCGACGCGGGCGACCGCATGGCGGATCGCATGGCCGCCGAGCTGCTGGCCGGAGGTGAAGTTGAAGGCGCCGCGATAGGCCTTGCCGATCGGCGTGCGGGCGGTGGAGACGATGACGGCTTCTCTCATGATTTCACTCCTTGGCCGCATGGGCCGCTTCGGCCTTCTGGGCGTATTTGTAGGTCTGTTCGAAGGCGCCCTGGAGGGCCTTGGCGCCCTTCATGTC
>JAUHWJ010000435.1 GCA_030424705.1 Alphaproteobacteria bacterium
CCTCCGTCATTTCGGCGACGAACTCGGTCGGATAGCCCTGTTCGGAATCGAGCTTCCGCCAATAGGCCTCGCCATAGCGGGCGCAGAGCTGCGCCACGGCGGCGCGGATTTCGGAGAGGGCGGCTTCGCGGTCTGGATCGGTCATGGCGCGATATGAACCGCCGCGGCGCCCCCCGGCAAGAGCCCGGAATCCGTGTAAACATGCCTGAAAAGGGTTCCATTCGGCGCACAGGCCCCTATGCTCGAAGGTTCAGGATATCTGGCGCAGCGGAAGCCCCGCGCGCCGCCACCCCAGGCGCGGGGCGACGGCGCGAAGGGGCTTTCCGGCTTGAGAGGGCGGCATGGACGGCGCGATGACGGCGATTCAGAAGTTCATGAAGAAGGACACGTCGGGCGGCATCGTGCTGATGGTCGCGGCCGTTCTGGCGATGATCGCCAACAACACCGTGCTCGCGCCCTGGTATTCCGGCTTCCTGAACGCCCCGGTCTCGCTCCAGCTCGGCGATCTCGTCATCGCGAAGACGGCGGTGCTCTGGATCAATGACGGGCTGATGGCGATCTTCTTCTTCCTCGTCGGGCTCGAGATCAAGCGCGAGGTGATGGAGGGCGAGCTCTCCTCGCTCGACAAGGCGTCCCTGCCCGTCCTAGCCGCGATCGGCGGCATGATCGGCCCCGCCCTCGTCTACATCTCGCTGACCTCGTCCGACCCGACCGCCTTCAACGGCTGGGCGATTCCTGCGGCGACGGACATCGCCTTCGCGCTCGGCATCCTCGCCCTTGTCGGCGCGCGGGCGCCGACCTCGCTCAAGATCTTCCTCCTCGCGCTGGCGATCATTGACGATCTCGGCGCGATCATCATCATCGCGTTTTTCTATACCGCCAACCTCTCGACCGGCGCGCTCGGCCTCGCGCTGGCCGGGCTCGTGCTCGCCATGCTGATCTCGCGCATGGGGGTGAAGAGCCTCGCGCCATACGTCATCATCGGCGCGTTCATGTGGGTCTGCGTGCTGAAATCGGGCGTCCACGCCACGCTCGCCGGCGTCGCCATCGCGCTCTGCGTGCCGCTCAACGTGAAGGCGGGGGAGAGCCCGCTCAGGCGGGCGGAGCACGGGCTCCACTACTGGGTCGCCTTCGCGATCCTGCCGCTCTTCGCCTTCGCGAACGCCGGCGTCTCGCTGAAGGGCATGACGGTGGCGCAGCTTGTCGCGCCGGTGCCGCTCGGCATCGCGGCGGGGCTCTTCTTCGGCAAGCAGATCGGCGTGATGCTGACGACGCTCGCCGCGGTAAAGACACGGGTTGGATCAATGCCCAAGGGCGCCAGCTGGAAGCAGATGTATGGCGTCGCCTGCCTCACCGGCGTCGGCTTCACCATGTCGCTCTTCATCGGCGGCCTCGCCTTCGACACGCCGGAGCGGATGAACGAGGTCCGGCTCGGCGTGCTGATGGGCTCGATCGCCTCGGGCGTCTTCGGCTACACGCTGCTGATGATGGCCGGCGCGGGGCGGAAGGCGACGCAGCCGGCGGAGTGAGGCGCAGGGAAAGGCGGCGTCACGCCGCCGCCTTCTCCCCGTCCACCAGCGCCACGATGTCGAACATGATGCGGTTGAGGTCGAAATCCTTCGGGGTATAGACCTTCGCCACCCCCATCTGCCGCAAGGCCGCCGCATCCCCTTCCGGGATGATCCCGCCGACGACGACGGGGACGGAGAGGCCCGCCTCCCTGAGCCGCCCCATCACGTCCTGGATCAGCGGCAGGTGCGAGCCGGAGAGGATGGAGAGGCCGATCACATGCGCCCCCTCCTCCCGCGCCTGCGCCACGATCTCCTCCGGCGTCAGGCGGATGCCCTCATAGGTCACGTCCATGCCGGCGTCGCGGGCGCGGACGGCGATCTGCTCCGCGCCGTTGGAATGCCCGTCCAGCCCCGGCTTGCCGACGACGAACTTGAGCGTCCGGCCGAGCCGCGCGCTCGCCGCCGCCACCGCCTCGCGGACCTCGTCGAGCCCCTCGGCGGCGTTAGAGACGGCCTTGCCGACGCCGGTGGGCGCCCGGTATTCGCCGAACTCGGCGCGCATGGCGAGGCCCCATTCCCCCGTCGTCACCCCCGCCTTCGCGCAGGCGATGGAGGGCGGCATGATGTTCCGCCCCTCCCGCGCCGCGGCGCGGAGATCGGCGAGCGCAGCCTGCGCCGCCGCCTCGTCCCGGCTCTCCCGCCAGGCCTTCAGCCGCCCGATCTGCTCGGCCTCCACCGCGGGGTCGACCGTCATGATCCCGCCCTCGTTCGCGGTGAGCGGGCTCTCCTCCCCGTTCTGGAAGCGGTTGACGCCGACGACCGTGGTCTCCCCCCGCTCGATCCGGCCGAGGCGGGCGGTGTTCGCCTCCACCAGCGCCGCCTTCATGTAGCCGATGCAGGCGACGGCGCCGCCCATCCCGTCGATGGTCGCCAACTCCTCCCGCGCCCCGGCCTTCAGCGCCTCGACCTTCGCGGCGACCGCCGGGTTGCCGTCGAAAAGGTCCTTGAACTCCAGCAGGTCCGTCTCGTAGGCGAGGATCTGCTGCATCCGGAGGGACCATTGCTGGTCCCACGGCCGGGGCAGGCCCAGCGCCTCGTTCCAGGCCGGCAGCTGCACCGCGCGGGCGCGGGCGTTCTTCGAGAGCGTCACCGCGAGCATTTCCAGCAGGATGCGATAGACGTTGTTCTCCGGCTGCTGCTCCGTCAGGCCGAGCGAATTGACCTGCACGCCATAGCGGAAGCGCCGGTATTCCTCCGCCTCGACGCCGTAGCGCTCCCGGCAGATCTCGTCCCAGAGCTCGGTGAAGGCGCGCATCTTGCACATCTCCGTCACGAAGCGGATGCCCGCATTGACGAAAAAGGAGATGCGGCCGACGACCTGCGGGAAATCCTCGTCCGAAACCGCCTTCCGCGCCTTCACCGTGTCGAGCACGGCGATGGCGGTGGCCAGCGCGAAGGCCAGCTCCTGCTCCGGCGTCGCCCCCGCCTCCTGCAGATGGTAGGAGCAGACGTTCATCGGGTTCCATTTCGGCGCGTTGGAATAGGTCCAGGCCGCGATGTCGGAGATGAGCCTGAGGCTCGGCTCCGGCGGGAACACATAGGTCCCGCGGGAGAGATATTCCTTGATGATGTCGTTCTGCACCGTGCCCGTGAGCTTCGATACGTCCGCCCCCTGCTCCTCCGCAACGGCGACA
>JAUHWJ010000436.1 GCA_030424705.1 Alphaproteobacteria bacterium
GCCATTGATGCGCCATTCGCCCCCCACCTCGATCATCAGGTAGTCCGCGATGAAGAAGCGGCCCTCGGCGTCCTCGAAGATCATCGCCTGGCTGAGGCCGCGCGGGGTCTCTGTCAGGGCGCCGGCCTGGACCGATCGCGGCTTCCAGACCATCGGATAGCCGGAGGTGACCATCCGGCTGAACGTCTCGGGGTCGCGGAAGATCCCCTGGATGGTCGGGGAGGCGAAGGTGAAGGCGCGGGCCCAGTCATCCGCCCGCATGGCCTCGACCTGCGAGCGGATCACGGTTTCGATCCCCACGGCGTCCGTCGCGCCCTGCGCGGGGGCGGCGAGCGGGGAGAGGGCGAGCAGGGCGGCGAGAGCAAGGGCTGTGCGGCGCATCGGGGCCTCCTTTCACTCCTTCATCAGATGCGCCGCCGCCCGCGGGAGGCAAGTGCGAAGCGTCACGCGCCCGGCCATGCTTTGCTTCGGCCTTCTCGCGCTCGGAGCCGACGACGCGGCGGCAGGGGCCTGGACGCGCGCGGAGGGCGAGGGATTCGTCTCCCAGACCACGCGCTACTTCGCGACGGAGCCGACCACGAGCCGAGACGTCGATTTCGCGCGCGCCTCGCTCGGTCTCTACGCCGAATACGGCCTGATCGAGGGCCTGACGCTCGGCGGCGAGGCGGACCAGGGCATGCGGCTCGACGATGGCGGCTTCGGCGCGCAGGACGGGCGGCTGCGGGGCTTCGCGCGCGTGCGGCTCTGGACGGGCGAGGCGGGGGACGTCGCCTCGGTGGAGGCCGGCGGCTCCGTCCCCCTCTCGGGCTTCACCTCGCCCGCGGCGCCGGGCGGCGACGAGAGCTACGAGATCCGCCTCTCGGCCCTCTACGGAAGGGGGCTGGACACGCCGCTCGGGCCCGGCTGGGCCGATGGAATCCTGAGCTATGCGAAATTTGTCGGAGACCGGGCCGACGAGATCAAGCTTGACCTGACCTTCGGCCTCCGCCCCGCCCCGCGCTTTCTCGCCATGGCGCAGCTCTTCGCCACGAAGGGGCTCCGGAACGAGGCGTTCGGCGGCCCGGATTTCGACCTCGCCAAGGTCCAGCTCTCGCTCGGCTACGAGATCGAGGAGACGCGGACGATCCTCCTCGGCTTCGCGCGGGACGTGCTGACGAGGGGAACGTCGGACGGATACGAGGTTTCGCTGGCTCTCTGGACGCGGTTCTGAACGCGCCTCAGCCGTCCTTGGTGATCCGCGCCAGCGCCTCGATCTTCGCCTTCGCAGCGCCGCTGTCGATGCTCTCCGCCGCCAGAGCCGCCCCAGCCTTCAGGTCTGGCGCCGCCTCCGCGATCACCAAAGCCGCGGCGGCGTTGAGAAGGACGGCGTCGCGATAGGCGCCCGCCTCCCCGGCGAAGAGGCGGCGCATGGCGAGCGCGTTCTCCTTCGCGGCGCCGCCGAGGATGGCGGCGAAGGGCCAGCGCTTCAGCCCGGCGTCCTCCGGCGCGATCTCCGTCTCCTCGATCCGCCCGCCCTCTAGCGTCACGACCTTGGAGGGGAGTGCGATGGAAAGCTCGTCCGTCCCGTCCCCGCCATGGACAAGCCAGGCCCGCTCCGAGCCGAGCGCGGCCAGCGTTTCCGCCATCGGGCGGAGGAGGGCGGGGGAGAAGGCGCCGGTGAGCTGCCGCTTCACGCCGGCGGGATTCGTCAGCGGGCCGAGGATGTTGAAGATCGTCCGCGTGCCGAGCTCCGCCCGCGCAGGGCCTACGAAGCGCATCGCCGGGTGGTGCATCGGCGCCATCATGAAGCAGATGCCGGCTTCCCGCAGCGCCCGCTCGGCGACCGGAGCCTCCACCATCACCTCGACGCCCATCTCGGAAAGCGCGTCCGACGCGCCGGAGCGGGAGGAGAGGGCGCGGTTGCCATGCTTGGCGACCTTCACGCCCGCGCCGGCGACGACGAAGGCGGCGGCGGTCGAGATGTTGAGCGTCCCCTTCCCGTCCCCCCCGGTGCCGACAATGTCCATCGCCCCCTCGCCGCCCGCGACCCTCGTCGCCCTGGCGCGCATCGCGGCGGCGGCGGCGGCGTATTCGTCAACGCTCTCTCCGCGCGTGCGGAGCGCCATGAGGAAGCCGCCGATCTGCGCCGGCGTCGCGTCCCCCGCCATGATCGCGCCGAAGGCGGCCTCCGCCTCCGCGCGGCTGAGCGGGCCCATTGCGGCCTTGCCGATCAGCGGTTTCAGCGCGTCCGACATCAGGCCGCCGCCGGCAGGCCGGTTCCGGCGAGGCGCAGGAAGTTGGCGAGCAGGCGCTTGCCCTCCGCCGTCCGGATGCTCTCGGGGTGGAACTGCACGCCGTGGACGGGCCGCGTCCGGTGCCGGAGGCCCATGATGATCCCGTCCTCCGTCTCGGCCGTGATCTCCAGGCAATCCGGCAGGCTCTCCCGCTCGACGATCAGCGAATGATAGCGCGTCGCCTCCATCGGCTCCGCCGCGCCCTCGAAGACGCCGAGGCCCCGGTGCCGGACCGCGCTCAGCTTGCCATGCATGATCGACGGAGCGCGAATGACGCGGCCGCCGAAAGCCTGCCCGATCGTCTGGTGGCCGAGGCAGATGCCGAGGATCGGCAAATCCGCCGGCGCGCGGCGCACGAGGTCGAGGCAGATGCCGGCGTCGTCCGGCGTCGCGGGGCCGGGGGAGATGACGACGGCCTCGGCTCCGAAGGCCAGCGCCTCCTCCACGCTCAGCGCATCGTTCCGGCGCACTTCGGTCTTCGCGCCGAGTTCGCCGAGATAATGGACGACGTTCCAGGTGAAGCTGTCGTAATTGTCGATCAGGAGCAGCATGGGGAGGCCCATCGCGCGGCTTAGGGGCGTTTGCCCCGGCGGGGCGCTTGGCGCTATAGATCACCGGAGCCCGCGCCGAGGTCAAGCGAGGCCGGCGAAGAAGACGGCGACCGGCCCCTCCGAAAGGGCGGGACGCGACGAGGAGGCAGGGATGGCGGAAGGGATGTCCGGGCGCGGGGCCTACTGGCTCGGCGCGTTCACCGGCCTCGTGTTTTCGGCCGCGGTCGGCGCCGCGCTGTCGATCTGGCTGCCGCAGACCGGCGATCCGGCGGAGCCCGTCGACGTCGCCGCCGCTCCGGCGCCAGAAGGTTCAGATACGGCCTCCGATCCCGCCCCCGCCGCCGCGCCCGAACCGGAGGCGCCCGCCGCCGCTG
>JAUHWJ010000437.1 GCA_030424705.1 Alphaproteobacteria bacterium
GCAAGCCGTCGAAGCCGATCCGCTCCCGGATCAGGTCTATACAGGGGCCGGAGAAGGTGGCGGGATACTCGCGGTCCACCGCCTCGATCAGGAGATGCGCCGTCATCCCCATCAGCGCGTCCCGGTGAGCATGGAACGGAGCGAAGTCGCCGGTAAGCGCGGAGAGCGGCGCCTTCACCGCCGGGAGGGCAAGATGCGGGTCCACCGCCGCGCGGCCATAGCCCGGCAGATGCTTGACAACGGGGAGCACCCCGCCCGCCTCGAGCCCGCGCCGCACGGCGCGCCCGAGCGCGGCGACCCGCGCCGGATCGTCGCCGAGCGCGCGATCGCCGATCGCGTCGGTCAGCTCAGGCGCGGCGACATCTAGCAGCGGGGCGCAGTTCACGTCGATTCCCGCCGCATGGAGGTCGTGCGCGATGAGCCGATAGCGGAGCGCGAGGATTTCCGCCGCGATCTCCAGCGACTTGCCCTGCACATCGGCCCTCACGGGCGGATAGGCGCGCCAATGCGGCGGACGGAGCCGGGCGACGCGGCCGCCCTCCTGATCGACAAGCACGGGAGCCTCGCGCCCCACCGCCTCCCTGAGCGAGGCGGTGAGCGTGGCGAGCTGCGCCGGGCTCACGACGTTCCGTGCGAAAACGATGAAGCCCCAGGGGTTCGCCTCGCGGAAGAAGCCCCGCTCGCGCGCGTCGAGCGCCTCGCCGGCGCAGCCGAAGATCAGCGCCGACGGCGCGCTCATCTCGCCCGCGCCACGATGCAGTCCTGCCGCCGGAGCGAGAGGGCGCGGCAGAGGGCGGCCGCCTCGCCGATGCTCTCGAACGGGCCGGCCCTCAGCCGCCAGAGCGTCCGCCCGCCGGATTGCACCGGCGTGATCGCGCGGCCATGCGAACCGAGAAGATCGGCGTTGCCGCCGCGGATCGCGATCCACTGGCTCTCCGCCACCGCCTCGCTCTCGAAGGCCCCAAGCTGGATTTGCACGGCGCTCGCCGCCACCGCGTCCGCTCCCGGCGGCGCCGGCGCGGCGGACGCCGCTACGTCGGCGTCGGGGCGAGGCGCAGCCGCGGGGGCGAAGCGCGGCGCGCCGTCGCCAGCTTCCGCCGCAGCTCCATCTGCCGCGTCGTCAGAGGTCGGCGCGGCGGCAAGCGCTTCGGCCACAGCCGCCTCGACTGCCGCAGCGAGCGGGTCGACCGGGATTTCTGCAACTGCATGAGGCTCCGTCGCCCCCTCGGTCGATGACGCGGCTACGCCGGGCGCGCTGGGCTCCGCCAATTCAGGAGCCTCGGGCCGCGCCTCCGGCTCGGGCGCTAGGGCCACCGGCGCCACATCCTCTTCGGCCAGTGTCTCCGGCGGCGGCGCGAGCGGCGCCGTCTCGACCGGCTGAACCGGCGCAGAGCCTGTCACCGCCTCGAAGACCGCGCGCTCCTGATGCGGGGCGACCTGCCCGCCCGGGTCCTCAGGGCGGACGCGGGTGAGCCCCGCCTCCGCCCGGATCACGGGGATTTCCGTCGCATCGCGCACGCCGAGCCGGTAGGCCCAGGTGACGACGCCTACGATAATCACCAGCGAAAGGCCGGCGCCGACCGCCGTCAAAGCGCCTGCGCGCCAAGAGGGGGCCGCGGTTTTCGCCTCGATGGCGGAATCCAGATAAGAATCATCCCGCATGGGGTTGTTCGCCTGTGCCTTTGCGCCACCTTATATGGTGGTCGCCTGCTGCTCCAACCCCTAAATGCGCCTGCGTTCACCGCATTTCGGTCACCGGGGTCACACCGAGGATACCAAGCCCGGCCGATATCGCAACGGAAACGGCTTTCGCCATGGCGAGACGGGCCGGGGCGCCGGCCTCGTCCCCCGCCTGGAGAAAGCGGAGAGCCTCCTCCTCCCGCGCCCGGTTCCAGAGCGCGTGGAAGGCTCCGGCGAGGTCAAAGAGGTAAAAAGCGACGCGATGCGGCTCATGGCTCTCCGCCGCCATCTCCATGAGCCGCGGCCATTCGGCCACCTTCTTCGCTATATCGATCCAGCCCTCATGGGTCAGCGAGGAGAGGTCGGCCGCCCCGATCTCCGCCTCGCCGATGCCGGCCTCGGCCCCGCTCCGGAGCACCGAATGCGCCCGCGCGTTGGCGTATTGCACGTACCAGACCGCATTGTCCTTCGACTGCTCAAGGGCCTTCGCGAAGTCGAAATCGAGCGGCGCGTCGTTCTTCCGCATCAGCATGGTGAAGCGGGCGACGTCCGGCCCGACTTGATCGACGAGGTCGCGCAGCGTGACAAAATCCCCAGCCCGCTTCGACATCTTGAAGGGCTCCCCGTTCCGGAAGAGCTTCACGAGCTGGACGAGTTTGACGTCGAGCGGCGTCTTCCGCTCGGACAGCGCGGCGACGACGGCCTTCATCCGGCTCACGTAGCCGCCATGATCGGCGCCGAAGACGTCGATCAGAAGGTCGTATCCCCGGCTCACCTTGTCGAAGTGATAGGCGATGTCGGGCGCAAAATAGGTCCAGCCGCCGTCGGACTTCTTGACCGGTCTGTCCACGTCGTCGCCATACGCGGTTGAGCGGAATAGCGTCTGCTCCCGCGGCTCCCAGTCCTCTGGCGTCTTGCCCTTCGGCGGCTCGAGCACGCCCTGATAGATGAGGCCCTGCTCGGAGAGGCGGGCTAGCGCCGCCTCGACCTTGCCCTGGGCGGCCAGCGCGGCCTCGGACTGAAAGCGGTCCATCGTCACCCCGAGCGCCGCGAGATCCTCCCGGATCATCGCCATCATCGCGGTGATCGCGAACTCGCGGACCACGGGAAGCCATTCGGCTTCAGGCCTGTCCAGCAGCGTGTCTCCGAAGACGGCCTTCATGGCGACGCCGACGGGCGCGAGATAGTCGCCGGGATAGAGCCCGGGAGCGATCTCGACGGCGCGGCCATGCGCCTCCTGGTACCGAAAATGGGCGGATCGAGCGAGTACGTCCACCTGAGCGCCGGCGTCGTTGATGTAGTATTCGCGGGTCACGTCCCATCCCGCGAATTCGAGGAGTGCGGCCAGCGCATCCCCGAAGATCGCGCCGCGCGCATGGCCGACATGGAGCGGCCCGGTCGGGTTCGCCGAGACGTATTCGACGTTCACCCGCCGACCGTTCGGCGCCCCGCGCCCGAAATCGGGGCCCGCCGCGAGGGCGGCGGAGACGGCGCCGAACCAGAC
>JAUHWJ010000438.1 GCA_030424705.1 Alphaproteobacteria bacterium
GAGCCGCGCCGTGCCATAGACGGCCTTCCACGGCGTGATGTGGTCCGTCGTCCCCGCGATCACATAGGTCTCATGCCGCACCTTCGTCATGTCGATGGAATGGCCGCCGATGGACATCGCGCCCGGGTTCACGAACGGGTTGGTGAAGATGAGGTCGAGGAAGTCGTGATGCAGCCCCGCCGGCAGCCGCGTCGTGTCCGCGTTCCAGAACAGCACGTCGAAGGCCGGCGGCGACTCGCCGAGGAGGTAATTGTTGACCCAGTAGTTCCAGATCAGGTCGTTCGGCCGCATCCAGGCGAACATCTTGGCGAGTTCCTGCCCGTCCAGCACGCCCCGCATCTCCGACATGCGCTTCGCCGCCATCACCGTCTCCGGCGTCACCAGCGCCGCCATGTCGCTCTCGGTCTGCGCCTCCGTGTCGAGCACGCAGACGGCGAGAATGAGAGCCCCGATCTTCGCTCCCTCCCCCTTCGCCGCGAGCCATCCGGCATAGGAGGAAAGCGTGATCCCGCCGGAGCAGGAGCCCATCATGTTGACTGCGTCGGCCCCCGTGATCTCCCGCGCCGCCTCCACCGCCTCGTCAAGCGCCTCGACATAGGTCTGCAGCGTCCAGTCCCGCTGTTTCGCCGTCGGGTTCCGCCAGCTGACGCAGAAGGGCTGGAAGCCCTGGCTCAGAAGGAAGCGAACCATCGACTTCGAGGGCGCGAGGTCCACGGCGTAATACTTGTTGATCTGCGGCGGCACGATCACAATCGGCGTCCGCCGCACGTCCGGCGTCGTCGCCGTGTAGTGGATGAGCTCGATCACCTCGTTCCGGAACACCACCGCGCCCGGCGTGTTGGCGAGGTTCCCGCCCACCTCGAACTTTGAGCGGTCCACCGAGGCCGGCAGCCCGCCGTTCTTCACCACGTCCTCGACAAGGTTCTGAAGGCCGGAAAGCGCGCTCGCCCCCTTCGTCTCATAGAGCTTGCGGAGCGCGGCGGGGTTCAGCATCGGGTTGTTGGAGGGCGCCATCGCATCGACGAAGATCGAGGAGACGAGCCGCGCTCGCGCCGCGTCCCGATCCGGCAGGTCGAGCTGCTCGACCGTCTCGTTCACCGCCTTCGCCCAGGCGTGCCAGGCCTGCATCGCGCCCTTGGCCGCCACGTTCTCGCCCCAGCCCGGGTCCGCGAAGCGCCGGTCCTTCGGGTCGGGCGCAAGCTCGGAGCGTTGCAGCACGATGTCCGCGAAGGCGGAGGCGAAGCCCATCCACTGCTTCGCCAGAAGGTCGGGCCGCCCCGCCATGGAGCGCATCAGGTTGAACCCCGCCGCGGCGAGGTCCTCCCCCCTCAGGCCCACGATGGGGTTGAGCGCCAGCGTCGTCTCCGCCGCGCTCCGCGCAAGGTCGTTCCCCTCGCCCTCGGATTTCGCCATCGTCGCCTCCCCATTGATGCCGGGTCGCGCCCGGCTTCGCGCCATTATGCGCCGCCCCCGCGGCGCCCGTAAAGCGGCGCCCGGCCATGACGCAGCGGCGGGTTGACGGGGACGGGGCGCGGGCCTCCTATCCCGCCCATGCTTCTCGCCGGCCTCCCGCCCCTCGCCTTCCTCGCCGTCGCCGCCGCCATCTTCGCCGGCGTGATCGTTCAGCGCGTATCCGGCCAGGCCTACGGCATGATCGCCGCGCCCGTCGTCACGCTCGTCGCGCCGGAGCACCTCCCCGCGGCGGTGATCCTCCTCGGCGTCGTCGTCGGCGCCGGCGCGATCTCGATGGACCTCTCCGCGGTGAACTGGCGGGAGGCGGGGCCGGGCTTCGCCGGCCGCGCAGCCGGCGCCTTCGCCGGGGCGGGGATCGCCGCGGCGCTCACCGACCGGGGCGGGTTCGGCGTGGCCGTCGCGCTCCTCGTCCTCCTCGCCGTCGCGCTCTCCCTCTCCGGCCTCCGCCTCCCCATCCGCCCTGTCACGCTCGCGGGCGCCGGCCTCGCGGCGGGGATCATGGGGACGATCACCGCCATCGGCGCCCCGCCCATGGCGCTCCTCTACGCCCATGAGGAGGCGAAGCGGAGCCGGGCGATGCAGAACCTCTTCTTCATGTGGGGGATGATCTGGTCCATCGGCGCGCTCGCCCTCGCCGGGCTCGTCCGCGCGTCGGACCTCGTCCTCGTCGCCGCGCTCCTCCCCGTCGCGCTCCTCGCCCTCCTCGCCTCCCGCACCGCGGCGCGGGCGCTGGAGGGGCGGCCCGTCCGCCCGCTCGCGCTCGGCCTCGCCAGCCTCGCGGCGCTGGCGATCCTCGCCCGGTCGCTCTGATGACGATCCTCGGCGTCGCGCCCTCCGCCCTCGCCGGCCTCGCCGCGCTCGTCATCCTCGCCGCCGCGCTGCACCGGCTCGGCGGGCAGGGCTTCGGCACCGTCGTCGCGCCCTTCGCCGCGCTCATCGCGCCCGCCCATGTGCCGGCGACCGTCCTTCTCCTCGGGGTGGTCGTCACCGCCCTCGGCGCGGGGTTCGACTTCCGGGGCGTGCGCCCGGCGGAGATCGGCTGGGCCGCCGCCGGCCGGCTCGCGGGCACGCTCCCGGCCGTCGCCGTCGTCGGCGCCGTGGCGGGCTCGCCGCTCCTCGGCCCCGCCGTCGCCGCGATGATCCTCCTCGGCGTCGGCCTCTCCCTCGCCGGGCTGACCCTGAGGAAGACGCGCGGCACGCTCCTCGGCGCCGGATTCCTCTCCGGCTTCATGGGCACGCTCACCTCGGTCGGCGCCGCGCCGATGGGGCTGATCTACCAGAACGAGGCGGCGAAGGCGGCGCGGGGGACGCTGAACGCCTATTTCCTCCTCGGCGTCCTCTTCTCCGTCGGCGGCCTCGCCGTGGCCGGCCTCGTGATGCGGGAGCATCTCCTGCTCGCCCTCCTCCTCTCGCCCTTCGTCCTGATCGGCTTCCGCCTTTCCGGCCCCCTCGCAAGGCGGACGGAGACGCTGCCGCTGAAGCCCGCCGCGCTCGGCCTCGCGACGCTGGGCGCCCTCCTCCTCATCGGAAAGAGCCTCCTGTGACCGCCGCGCTCGGCTGGGTCGGCGCGCGGGCGCGGTGGATCCTCCTGATCGGCGCCTTCGCCGGGCTCGCCCTGCCCGGCGCCGCGTCCTTCCTCCGCCCCGCGCTGCCCTTCTTCGTCGCGATGGTCTACGCCCTCGCCATGCTGCGGATCGATCCGGTGGCGG
>JAUHWJ010000439.1 GCA_030424705.1 Alphaproteobacteria bacterium
GCATGGGCGTCTCCGCCGGCGGCAATGTGGGCGAGCGGCTGATGGCTGTCGGCGCGCGGAACTATGGCCGCATCCGCGCCGGCGCGGCGGACTGGCTCGGGCGGGTCGAGATCGCGGCGGACCGGATCGACGACCGGCCGACGGCGTTTTCCGGGGGGATGCAGCAGCGGCTCCAGATCGCGCGCAACCTCGTCACCGGCCCGCGGCTCGCCTTCATGGACGAGCCGACCGGCGGGCTCGACGTCTCGGTGCAGGCGCGGCTGCTCGACCTCATGCGCTCCCTCGTGAGGGAGCTTGGCCTTTCCGCGATCATCGTCACGCATGACCTTGCGGTCGTTCGGCTTCTGGCCGACCGTCTGATGGTGATGAAGGACGGGCGGGTGGTGGAGGCCGGGCTCACCGATCAGGTGCTCGACGATCCGCAGCACGGCTACACGCAGCTTCTCGTCTCTTCGGTGCTCCAGGTCTGAGGAAACGGGATGATCACGGGATATGCGCTGAAGGATGGCGGGCTCGCCCGCGAGGAGCCGGAAGGGGCGATCTGGCTCGATTTCTTCGATCCGACCGACGCGGAGCGCGACGCGCTTTCCGCGATGATCGGCTTCCCGGCCCCGACGCGGGTGCAGCAGGCAGAGATCGAGATGTCCTCCCGCCTCTATGTCGAGCGGGGCGCGGCGGTGATGACGGCGCTGATCCCGGCGCATACGAAGACGGAGCAGGCGGAGATCGGCCCCGTCACGTTCATCCTGACGGAGGAGCGGCTCTTCACGGTCCGGATGCATGACCCGCGGCCCTTCGAGACCTATCCCGTGGAGGCGGGGCAGCACGCCCATCCGTGCGACAGCCCGCTCGCCATCCTGCTCGGGCTGATGGAGGACACGATCTCCCGCCTCGCGGACCTCGTGGAATATGTCGGGCGGAAGATCGAGGCGCTGACCAAGAGCGTCTTCCGGCCGGAGCCGGGGCGGCGCCCCGACCTTCAGGCGCGGCTCCAGAAGATCGGCTGGCGCGATTCCATCGTCACCCATGTGCGGGACAGCCTCGTGACCATCGAGCGGATGCTCGGCTTCCTCCAGCCGGTTCTGGAGCAGCGCGACGCGCCGAAGGCCGCGCTCGCGCTCCTCGCCTCGCAGCAGCGGGACGTGCGGACGATTTCGGAACAGGCCGGGTTCCTGATGCAGAAGACGGCGTTCCTGCTCGACGCGACGCTGGGGCTCATCTCCATCGAGCAGAACGCGATCACCAAGATGTTTTCCATCGTCGCGGTCGTGTTCCTGCCGCCGACGCTCGTCGCCTCCGTCTATGGCATGAATTTCGAGTTCATGCCGGAACTGGGCGCGCCGTTCGGCTATCCGCTCGCGCTGCTCCTGATGGCGCTTTCCGCAGCGGGGCCGCTCTTCTGGTTCCGGCGGCGGGGGTGGTTCTGATGATGCTCTGCTGGCGGCTGGAGGCGGGCGGGCTCGCGCCGGAGCCGGCGGGGCCGGAGACCGCGCTCTGGGTCGACCTCGTCAATCCGGGGCGCGAGGAGCTTTCGCGGCTCTCCGCGCTCATCGGGGCGGAGCCGCCGACGCGGGAGGAGCAGGAGGAGATCGAGCTTTCCTCCCGCCTCTATGTGGAGAACGGCGTCGCGGTGATGACGGCGCTGCTGCCCGCCTATACCGAAAGCGAGAGGGCGCAGATCGGCCCCGTCAGCTTCATGCTCACCCCGCAGCAGCTTGTGACCGTCCGCCATCACGACCCGCGGCCGTTCGAGACCTATCCGAAGCGCGCGGGCAAGGCCGCCCTGCCCTGCTCCTCCGCCGCCACGGCGCTGATCGGGCTCCTCGAGGAGATCATAGACCGGCTGGCCGACATCACGGAGCTGGCCGGGCGGCGGATCGAGGCGCTTTCGCTCAAGACCTTCGAATCGGAGAAGGCGGCGAGCGGCGACCTTCGCGGGGCGCTGAAAGAGATCGGGCGGCTCGACGGGCGGGTGGCGCAACTTCGCGACAGCCTGGTGACGCTGGAGCGCCTGCTCGGTTTCCTCGGCCCTGTGCTGGACCACCAGAAGGCAGGGAAGGACGCGAAGACGATCCTGAAATCGCAGCTCCGCGACGTGCGCACGATCTCGGAACAGGCCGGCTACCTGATGCAGAAGACGGCCTTCCTGCTCGACGCGACGCTCGGCCTCATCAGCGTGGAGCAGAACGGGATCATCAAGATCTTCTCCGTCGTCGCGGTCGTCTTCCTGCCGCCGACGCTGGTGGCCTCGATCTACGGCATGAATTTCGAGTGGATGCCGGAGCTCGGCTGGCGCTGGGGCTACCCGGCAGCGCTCGGGCTCATGGCGCTCTCCGCGGCGGCGCCGCTGATCTACTTCAAGCGGAAGGGATGGTTCTGA
Source organism: Alphaproteobacteria bacterium (assembly GCA_030424705.1). Taxonomy (GTDB): domain Bacteria; phylum Pseudomonadota; class Alphaproteobacteria; order Rhodobacterales; family Rhodobacteraceae; genus Pikeienuella. The sequence continues at coordinate 2,381 of JAUHWJ010000439.1, forward strand.
TGGCGATGATCGAGGTTTCGGGCGTGGCCAAGGCCTTCACGCTGCACAATCAGGGCGGCGCGGTGATCCCCGTGATGCAGGGCGCAGAGCTGAGCGTCTCCACCGGGGAATGTGTCGCGCTCACGGGCTCATCCGGCGCGGGGAAGTCGACGCTGATGCGGATGATCTACGGCAATTACCTGGCCGGGGAGGGGCGCATCCTCGTCGGCGGGCTCGACGTGGCGAAGGCCGCGCCGCGGGAGATCATCGCGCTCCGGCGCGCGACGCTCGGCCATGTGAGCCAGTTCCTGCGGGTCGTGCCGCGGGTGCCGACGATCGACGTGGTGATGGAGCCGCTCCTCCGGGTCGGCGCCGGGGCGGATGAGGCGCGGGGGAAGGCGGAGGCGCTGCTGGCGCGGCTGCGGATTCCCGAGCGGCTCTGGTCCCTTTCGCCCCTCACCTTTTCAGGCGGGGAGCAGCAGCGGGTGAACATCGCCCGCGGCTTCGCGCACGAATATCCCGCGCTCCTGCTCGACGAGCCGACGGCGAGCCTCGACGCGGCGAACCGCGCCACGGTGCTCTCCCTCATATCGGAGGCGAAGGCGCGGGGCGCGGCGATCCTCGGCATCTTCCATGACGAGGGCGCGCGGGCGGCGGTGTGCGACCGGGAGGTGGACGTATCGGCCTTCACGCCGCGGGGGATGGCGGCGTGAGCGGGCGGCTCTTCGTCGTCCTCGGCCCTTCCGGCGCGGGGAAGGACACGCTGATCGCCGGCGCGGTCGCCCGGCGGCCGGAGCTTCTCTGGGCGCG
>JAUHWJ010000440.1 GCA_030424705.1 Alphaproteobacteria bacterium
GCGGATGTCGCCGTCTTCGGCGCGCCGCACGAGGAGTTCGGGGAGATGATCGTCGCCGCGATCCAGCCTGCGCCGGGCGCGGCGGGGGACGAGGGTGCGCTCCGCGCCTTCCTCGACGGGCGGCTGGCGCGGATGAAGCATCCTCGCGTCTTCGAGTTTCACGACGCGCTGCCGCGGGAGGATTCGGGCAAGATCTTCAAGCGCCGGCTCCGCGCGAAATGGTGGGAGGGTGCGGGGCGGGCGATATGAGGGGGGAAAGCGTCACTGGCGGATGCCTCTGCGGCGCGGTGCGGATCGCGGCGGAGGGGCGGCCCCTGCGGGTAGGGCTCTGCCATTGCCTCGACTGCCGGAAGCATCACGGCGCGCTCTTCCACGCCTCCGCGATCTTTCCGGAGGGGGCGGTCACGGTCTCGGGGGAGGTGAGGGACTACAGGGGGCGGGCTTTCTGTCCGGTCTGCGGCTCCTCCGTCTTTTCCCGCTCGGAGGGCGAGATCGAGGTGCATCTCGGCGCGCTGGACGAGCCGGGCGCGTTCGAGCCGACCTACGAGCTCTGGACGATCCGTCGCGAACCCTGGCTGCCGCCCTTTCCCGGCATGGCGCGCCATGAGCGCGACCGGGACGGCGAAAGGCTCTGAACCGCCCCGAGCCGATTCCCGTTGCCGCCCCGCCGCTCCGCTCCTATGTTCCGCGCCGGCGCGAACATAATCGTGCGAACAACGTCAGGGAGACACATATGCTCAGGAAATTCGGAGCCGGGCTCGCGCTCGGCGCCCTCATCGCCGCCGGCGCGGCGCAGGCGCAGGACCGGACGGGCTGGCCCACGGACATGGCGATCGCGACGGCGAGCCAGGGCGGCACCTATTTCACCTACGGCAACGGCCTCGCCGCGTACATCTCCGAAGCGCTCGGCGTGAACGTCTCCGGCGAGGTGACGGGCGGCCCGGTGCAGAACGCGACGCTGGTGCAGACGAACCAGACCCAGCTCGGCATGGTCACGATGGGCCCGATGTTCTCCGCCTGGACCGGCAAGAGCGAGCTCGCGCCAGGGCTCGAGCACAAGGACGTTCGCGCGCTCTTCCCGATGTACGAGACGCCGTTCCACGCCGTCACGCTCCGTTCCTCCGGCATCACGACCGTGACGGGCATGGCCGGCAAGCGCGTCGGCGTCGGCCCGGCGGGCGGCACGCCCGGCACCTACTGGCCGCTGATGCTCGAGGCGCTCGGCGTCGACGCGACGACCTCGAACGCGGGCGCGGCGGATACGGCTGGCCAGCTGAAGGACGGGCTCGTCGACGTCTTCGCGTTCGCCGCCGGCCTGCCGACCGGCGCCTTCTCCCAGATCGCGGCGGAAGCCGACGCCGTCTTCATCGGCTTCACCCCCGAGGAGCACGCGAAGATCCTGGAGGCCTTCCCCTCCGTCGCGAATTTCACGATCCCGGCCGGCACCTACAAAGGTCAGGATGAGGACCAGGCGACGGTCGCGATGTGGAACTTCGCCATCGCCCACAAGGACGTGCCGGAGAGCCTCGCCTATGAGATCACCAAGCTCGTGATGGAGAACAACGAGCGGATGATGCAGATCCACTCCGCGGCCTCGGCCACGAAGCTGGAGAACTGGGTCAACAACTCCTTCCTGCCCTTCCATCCCGGCGCCGTCCGCTATTTCGAGGAGAAGGGGATCACAGTCCCCGACAACCTCAAGGGCTGAACCGAGACTTCGCCGCAGCCGGGCCGGGGCGCGCTATGCGCCCCGGCCCTTTTGCGCTACGGTCAACGAAAACAGGGCAGGGCGCAGCCCGAGCCTGCAACAGGGAAAAATGACCGATGACGATCGCGCGTGACGGCGCTGCGGCGCAAGCATCCGAGCACCTTCTCGCCAAAGGCGTCGACGAGGAGGTTCTCGCCGGCAACCAGCGGGTCTTGACGGGTCGGCTCGGGCTCGCCATCGCCGTCCTTTGCGTGATCTACACGGTATTTCACATCGCCGCGATGAACGGGCTGCACGACCGGATCACGGACTTGCTCGGCCTTTCGTCCATCGACCTGACGGAGCCCTGGCGCTACAGGCTGATCCATGTCGCTGGCGGGCTGGCGCTCGGTTTTCTCATTCACGCCTCGCGGAGCTATTCGGCGGACGAGACGGCTCCGGAGGGTATGGGCCGATGGCTCCTGATCGGCCCCGCCGTGCTCCTCGTCGCACTCGCCTTCGGGCAGGTCTGGCTCGCCGTGGCGACGGGGGACCTGGTGGTGACGGGCGCGCCGCCCGCCAAGATGCTCGCGACCTTCGGCTGGCCGCTCGCGGCGGGAACCGCGCTCGCCATCGTGGCCGCCTGGATGGAGAAGCCGGGCGCGCGGGGGCGCCTCGCCGCCGTCGATGTCGTGCTCGCCGTCGCGGCGGTGACGGTGGGGACCTACATCATCGCCCACGCCGAGTTCCTGCGGGTGCGCGCGCAGGTCTTCCCCCATCCGAACGACATGTGGGCCTCCATCGCCGGCATCGCGCTCATCCTCGAGCTGACGCGCCGGCTCGCGGGGCTGGCGCTCGTCGTCATCGTCGCCGTCTTCATCGCCTACGCCTTTGTCGGGCCGTGGCTGCCGGGGGTTCTGGCGCACAGGGGCTATGACCCGGCGCGGTTCTTCGCCTTCATCTACACCGACAACGGCATCCTCGGGCCGACGACCGCGATCTCCTCCACCTACATCATCCTTTTTGTCGCGTTCGCGGCCTTCCTGCAGGCGAGCAAGGTGGGCGAGTATTTCGTCAACTTCGCCTTCGCCGCGGCGGGCGGGGCGCGGGGCGGGCCGGCGAAGGTCGCGGTCTTCGGCTCGGGCCTGATGGGCATGATCAACGGCACCTCGGCGGGCAATGTCGTCGCCACCGGGTCGCTGACCATCCCGCTCATGAAGAAGGTCGGCTACAAGCCGCAAACCTCGGCCGCGGTGGAGGCCGCGGCTTCCTCCGGCGGGCAGATCATGCCGCCGATCATGGGCGCCGGCGCCTTCATCATGGCGGAGATCACGGCGATTCCCTATGCGGACATCGTCGTCGCCGCGATCATCCCCGCCATCGTCTATTTCGCCTGCGTCTATTTCGTGGTGGACCTCGAGGCGGTGAAGCGGAACATGCGCGGGCTGCCGCGCTCCGAGCTTCCCGAATTC
>JAUHWJ010000441.1 GCA_030424705.1 Alphaproteobacteria bacterium
GGGATGTGTCCATGTCCGCGGCGACGCGAAGGATCGGCGGCGCAAGCTGGTTTCACTGACGGAAAAGGGCCGCGCGACGCGGGACGCGGCGATCGCGGCGATTGCGCCGGTCTTCGCGGAGATCGTCGCCGGCGTGGGGCGGGAGCGGCTTCGCGCGACGCTTCCGGGGCTGCGCGATCTGCGCCTGTTTCTCGCCGGGGCCGCCGAGACCGCAGGGCGATCATAGTCCATAGGGCTGGGGCTCATTGACGCGCTGCACGAAAAATTGTGCGCCGCCGTTCGAGGGCCTGCCTCCGCGTGTTCCGCCCACCCTAGTAGACTCACAGGATTCTCCAAGGGAATCAGCCTCTTCAGAAACAGGCCGCTCGGCATCCCGCGACCTCGCGAAAAAGTTTCATCTTGCAAGACTTGTGATGACGAAGCCGAATTGACCTTTAAATTTCTGTCACTTCGCGCCATGTTCCGCTTTCTGAGACTAAAGGGCGAGACGCGCCGACAGAGCGCAGAAGAAGCCTGACGAACGGGAACAGGCGTCGCGAAAGCGGCGTTGGGGACAGCAACGGGACGCGAATGGCCACGCTCGAATCCGTGCAGAACGACATCATCCGCCTGCTTGGCGCAAAGGTCGAAGGAGACCTGGCGCTGACGGCGGACACGAACATCGTTGCGGATACGGGCCTCGACTCCGTCAGCGTCATGGATTTCGTCTTCGAGCTTGAGGACGAGTTCGGGATCACGGTGCCTCTTGACCGTATTTCGGACGTCAAGACGGTGAGGCAACTCGCCGAGACGGTTCATGGCCTGATCTTGGAGAACGCCTGAAGCGAACCTGAGGACGCAGGAGTAGGCAGTGAGCATCGAAGAAAAGGCCCAGGCCGTTCAGAAGGCGTTCGGCGCCCTCAAGGCGCTCGGCCGGGATCCTACCCGCCTCGAATTCGAGGAGGTGATCTCGCCGACTGAGGCGATCCTCGAAGGTCGCCGCACGATCCTGCTCGGGACGAACAACTATCTCGGCATGACCTTCGACGCGGAATGCGTGGCCGAGGCGAAGGCGGCGATCGACCGTTTCGGAACAGGCACGACAGGCTCGCGCATCGCCAACGGCACCTACGGGCTGCACAAGGCGCTGGAGGCGCGCGTCGCCTCCTTCTACGGCAAGAAATGCGCGGTGGTGTTCTCGACTGGCTATGCGGCCAACCTGGGCTCCATTTCTGCGCTCGCGCAGCAAGGCGACTACCTGCTGATCGACGCGGACAGCCACGCTTCCATCTATGACGCTTGCAAGCTTTCCTCGGCCGAGGTGATCCGCTTCCGCCACAACGACCCGGAGGATCTTGCGCGCAAGCTTGCGCGACTCGAAGGCAAGCCGGGCGACAAGCTCGTGGTGACCGAAGGCATCTATTCGATGTTGGGGGACACTGCGCCGCTGAAGGAAATCGCCGAGGTGAAGCGTCGCTACGGCGCCTATCTCATGGTGGACGAGGCGCATTCGCTCGGCACGCTCGGCGCTCTGGGTCGCGGCCTTTGCGAGCAGGCCGATGTCGAGGCGGATTGCGACTTCATTGTCGGCACCTTCTCCAAGTCGGTCGGCACGGTCGGCGGCTTCTGCGTATCGGATCACGAGGGCGTGGAGATCCTCCGCTCCATCTCGCGGCCTTACATGTTCACCGCGTCGCTTCCGCCCGCGGTGATCGCCGCCGCTCGGCAGAGCTTCGACCAGATCGAGGCGCGACCCGACCTGCGCGAGCAGCTCTGGCGCAACGCCCGAACGTTCTATGACGGGCTCGAGGCGCTGGGCTTCGACCTCGGCCCGGAAGTCTCACCCGTCGTGGCGGTCAAGCTGCCGGGCAAGGAGACCGCGGTGCGCTTCTGGAACGCCCTCATCGAGAACGGCGTCTACACCAACATCGCGATCCCGCCTTCGACGCCGAACGCGCTCTCGCTCCTTCGCTCCTCGATCTCGGCCGCGCACACGCGTGAGCAGATCGCCGACGCACTGGACGTGTTCGCCCGGGTCGGAGCGGAGATGGAACTGATCCCCGCCAACAAGGCGGACCGTCGCCGGCTTGCGGCGCCGCAAGGCGCGCTCCGCATCGTCACCGGCGGCGTGACCGGCAAGTCCGAGGCCGAGCTGTTGGCGCCGCGCTCCGAGAAGGCCGCCGTCAAGCGGTGAGATTCAGCGCCGGCGGCGATGCCGCCGGATCTTCCACAAGAGATAGCGCGGGCCGCCTTCGAAGGTGAAGGCGGCCTTGGCTAGCCGCGCAATATGGAGCGCCTTCCCCGCGATCCGCCGCGCCGCCCATGAGCCGCTCGCGCGGCAGGAGGCGCGCGCGGGCGCGGTGAGCGGCCAGAGCGCGGCGAAGCGCGGTTCGTCCCTCGTCACGATCTCGCCGGCGCGGCCCGGCCCCTCGACCCGAAATTCGACCCGGTATGTCTCGGCGAAGAGCCGACGCCAGGCCTCCGCCCCCCCGGCGCCGGGCGCGAGCCGCTCGGCCCAGAGCGCGCCGGCCTCAACTGCGGCGGCGACAGCCTCCGACGCAGCCTGCGCCGCCGCCCCGTCCCGCGACCAGACCAGCGCCGCCCGCTGGCAGAACCGCGCCCAGAAGGTCGTGTCCAGCCCGTCAGGGTTCATCCGCGCGTGGAAGACGTCGAGCGGCACGACAGCGACCTTGGCGCGCATGCCCTCGAAATCCACCGGATAGACGTTGGGCGGAAGGGCGCGGCCGGCGGCTGCGAGGCGCCTTCCTTCGCCCCACGCGCCTTCACCCTCCGTAAGCGCGTAGAAGTCCAGCATCCCCTCCTCCGTCCCCCGCTGGAGGCAGGAGCCGTAGAAGAGTACGGCGACGACGCCCTGCCGCTCGGCCAGATGCGCGGCGAAGGATGCGGCGCGTGAAGAAACGGGCCGCGCTAGCTCGGCCTCGATGAAGGACAGGAGCGCCGGCGCCGGCCGGCGCATCTCAGTCGCTCAGCTTCTCTAGATTGGCGTCGGCCCGCCGGGTCGCCGCCTCGAACCGCGCCTCGAAATTGGCGAGGTTCTTCTTCGGCTCCTGATAGAAGGCGGTGAGCTTCATCAGGTTCAGCATCAACTTGTTGAGCAAACGCCCCCGCCAGCGCATCGGCCTGTCGAAATCGAAGAGCAGGATCACCCGCTCCTCGTCG
>JAUHWJ010000442.1 GCA_030424705.1 Alphaproteobacteria bacterium
TCGAGCTGCTTGAAGAGGATCGGCAGGGAGATCGCGCCGATGAAGACGAGGATCACGATGGGCCCCGCCGTCCACGCCACTTCGAGCCCGACATTGTGGGTAAAGCGCGCCGGAGTCGGGTTCTTCTTCTCGGAGAAACGGAAGATAACGATCAGGAGCAGGGCCGTCACGAGCAGGACGATCGCAAGGCTGATCCAGTGCAGGATCGAATCGAACCAGACGAGATCGCGCATCAGATCGGTCGCCGCAGGCTGGAAGCCCGTTCCGTGCGGCACCGGCTTGCCGATGCTCTCGGCTGCGGCGGAGCCGGCGGTGAGAGCCATGGCGGCGGCGGCGAGGCGGGCGGCGAGTTTCGATCCGGTCATGTTCGGGACCCCTGAACCTTGATCCGCCCGAAGGCGGTTTCGCTTTTGGCGGCAGGCCGCCTATCTTCATTGCGTCTAAGACCACAGCCCCCTTTCGAGGGCAAGCTGGACGATTGCGTCATATTGCGACATCCAGCGCCTGATCGAGAGGCAGAGTAACACCGGAGACGCGCCTTGACCCGCGACATGAGCGACGATGACGGCCCATTCCGCCCCTTCGAAACCGATCTCGACAGGCAGGAGGCGCTCGGCATCCTCCACGGGGCCGTCGCCGGCGCCGACGATGGCGAGCTCTTCCTGGAGCGGACCCGCTCTGAATCGCTGACCTTCGACGACGGGCGGCTCCGCGGCGCCTCCTATGACAGCGCGAAGGGCTTCGGGCTCCGCGCTGTCGCGGGCGCGGCGGCAGGCTATGCGCATTCGACCGAGATCAGCGCCGCAGCCCTCGCCCGGGCGGCGGAGACGGCGCGGCTCGCGGCGGCAGAGGGCGGCGGGACCCTCGCTGCGCCGCCGGCCCCGAGCAATCAGAGACTCTATGTGCAGGAGAGCCCCGTCTCCGCCATGAGCTTCGGCGCGAAGGTCGACCTCCTGAAGGAGATCGACGACTGGCTCCGGGCGCGCGATCCGCGGGTGAAGCAGGTTTCCGTCAGCCTCGCCGGCTCGTTGCAGGAAGTCGAGATCCTTCGACCGGAGGGCGGCGGCCTGCGCGAGGCGAGGCCGATGGCGCGGCTTTCCGTCTCCGTGATCGTCGAGAAAGACGGGCGGCGCGAATCCGGTTCGGCGGGCGGCGGCGGGCGGATCGGCTACGAGACGCTGATCGCGCCCGAAGCGTGGCGGCGGGAAGCGGAGGAGGCGCTCCGCATCGCGCTCGTCAATCTCGAGGCGGAGGATGCGCCCGCAGGCGTGATGGAGGTGGCGCTCGGCGCAGGCTGGCCCGGCATTCTCCTCCACGAGGCGATCGGCCACGGGCTCGAGGGCGACTTCAACCGCAAGAAGACCTCGGCATTTTCCGGCCTGATGGGCCAGCGCGTCGCAGCGCCCGGCGTGACCGTGGTGGATGACGGCACGCTGCCCGGCCGCCGCGGCTCGCTCTCCTTCGACGACGAGGGCACGCCGACCTCCCGCACCGTGCTGATCGAGGACGGCATCCTCGTCGGCTACATGCAGGATCGGCAGAACGCCAGGCTGATGGGCATGGCCCCCACCGGCAACGGCCGGCGCCAGAGCTTCGCCCATATCCCGATGCCGCGGATGACCAACACGATCATGGCGAACGGAGACGCGAAGCCCGGCGACGTCGTCGCCGCGGTGAAGGACGGGATCTACGCCGTCGGTTTCGGCGGCGGGCAGGTGGACATCGTGAACGGCAAGTTTGTCTTCTCCTGCACCGAGGCCTATCGCGTGAAGAACGGCAAGGTGCTGCATCCGGTGAAAGGCGCGACGCTGATCGGAGACGGGCCGACCGCGCTTCAGCGCGTACGGATGATCGCGGACGACATGGCGCTCGACCCCGGCATCGGAACCTGCGGCAAGAACGGGCAGGGCGTGCCCGTCGGCGTCGGCCAGCCGACCCTGCTGATCGACGGGCTGACCGTCGGCGGCGCCGCCGCCTGAAGCTGGGATTCCCGCCCCCGAATCAAAGGGTTGGACCAGAAGCCTTTTGTTGTGCTATTTCCGACAAAAGAGCGGATCGGGCGGCGAGGAACTGGAAAATGGCGGATTTCACGGGAATTCCCCTTCTCGAAGGACTTCCGGAAGCGGTTGGCGCCCGCGCTGCGCCACGCTGCCGCTGGCGCCATTTCGAGGCGCATGAACTGATCGTCGATTACGGCGACGAATCGAACGACGTCATCTTCATCATTTCCGGTCAGGTCCGGGTTCTGATGTCCTCCGCCTATGGCCGGCACGTTATCCTCAATCACCTCGACAAGGGCGACTTCTTCGGAGAAATGTCGGCGATCGACGGTCGCTCCCGTTCCGCCTCGGTGATCGCGCTCTACAATTCCGAGGTCTGCGTGATGCCCGGCGAGGTCTTCATGGAGATCGCGACCACGATCCCCGCGGTCGCGCGGCGTACGATGGAGAAGCTCACCGAACGGGTGCGGACGATCAACGAGCGGCTGGCCGAGCAGGCCTTCCTTACCGCGCGCCAGCGGCTCTGCGCGGAGCTTCTCCGCCAGTCCCGCCCGCGGGCGGGGCATCCGGGGCAGCGCATCGTCTCTCCGCCGCCGATCCAGGAGGATCTCGCCAACCTCATCTCCTCCCGGCGCGAGGTGGTGAGCCGGGAGCTTTCGGCGCTCACGAAGGACGGCGTGATCGAGCGGAGCCGCGGCGGGCTGATCCTTTCGGACGTGGAGGAGCTTTCCCGCCGCGTCGAGGAGGCGATGGGGCCGATCCGGCCCTGACCGGCGCTCAGGCGAGCGCCGCCGCTTCGGCCTCCAGCCGCTCCATCAGCGCCGGTTCGAGCCGGAGCCGCGCCGCCAGCGCCTCGAGCCACGCCGCCTCGGCCGGATGATCGGGTACGATGGCGAGCCGGGCGGCGAGCCAGAGTTCAGCCGCCTGTTCCGGCCCGTCCGCGAGCGCCGCGATGTCAGCCAGGCTCGGCGGCGCGGCGAGCGCGTCGAAGACGTAGCCCTTCTCCTCACCCGAAAGCGGCAGCGAGGTGAGCTTGTCGAAGATCGCCGCCCGTTCCTCCGGGCCGATATGCCCGTCCGCATTCGCCGCGCCGATCATGGCGAGGACGAGCGCGAGCTCGAACGGCCTTCCGTCAGACGCCGGAGCCGAGGCCGGC
>JAUHWJ010000443.1 GCA_030424705.1 Alphaproteobacteria bacterium
TATCGCCGCTTCCCCGTGCTGGAACGGGCGGGGATCAAGACCGTAATCAACGGCCCCTTCACCTTCGCGCCGGACGGCAACCCGCTCGTCGGCCCGGTTCCCGGCCTCCGCAACTACTGGTCCGCCTGCGGCGTGATGGCGGGCTTTTCTCAGGGCGGCGGCGTCGGCCTCTCCCTCGCGCAATTGATGGTGGAGGGGGAGGCGGAGCGGAACGTCTTCGCGATGGACGTCTCCCGATTCGGCGAACTCCGGATCGACCGGCGCGCGGGCCGCTGGGTCACGCCCGCCTATACCCGGACGAAGGTGATCGAGAACTACCAGCGCCGCTTCTCCATCTCCTATCCGAACGAGGAGCTGCCGGCCGCCCGGCCCTTCCAGACGACCCCGGCCTATTCCTTGTGGGATGAGCGCCGCGCCGTCTTCGGCGCCGGCTTTGGGATGGAGCATGTCAACTACTTCGCGCCCGAGGGCGAACCCCGCTTCGAGACGCCGAGCTTCCGCCGCTCCAACGCCTTCGCCGCCGTGGGCGAGGAAGTCCGTGCGGTGCGGGAGGCGGTGGGGCTCAACGAGATCCATAATTTCGGGAAGTACATGGTCACGGGCCCGGGCTCCCGCGCGTGGCTCGACCGGATCATGGCCGGCCGCATCCCCGCGCCGGGGCGGCTCTCGCTGACGCCGATGCTTTCCCCCAAGGGCCGGATCATCGGCGACTTCACGGTGACTTGCCTCGCGGAGGATCGGTTCCAGCTCACCGCCAGCTTCTCCGCCCAGGCCTTCCACATGCGCTGGTTCGAGGCGAACCTGCCGCCCGAGGGCGTGAGGGTGGAGAACGTCTCCACCACGCGTCTCGGCTTCCAGATCGCGGGGCCGAACGCGCGCGAACTCCTCTCGCGGACGACGCGGGCGGACGTCTCGAACGCCGCCTTCCCCTTCATGGCGGCGCGGGAGATGGATGTCGGCCTGACCCGCGCGATGGTGCAGCGCGTCTCCTATACCGGCGATCTCGGCTTCGAGATCTACGTGGACGCGATGGACCAGCGCGCCCTCTTCGCCGCGCTGACGGAGGCGGGCGAGGGGCTGGGGCTGCGGCCCTTCGGAATGCGGGCGATGATGAGCCTCCGGCTCGACAAGTTCTTTGGCTCCTGGCTCCGGGAATATTCGCCGGACTACACCGTGGGCGAAACGGGGATGGACAGGTTTGTTTCATGGAACAAGCCCGCGGAATGGATCGGCAAGGCCCCGGCGCTGGCGGAAAAGGCCGCCGGCGCAGCGCGCCGCCTCGTCGCCTTCGCGGTGGAGGCGGCGGATGCGGACGTCGTCGCCTATGAGCCGATCTGGATCGGGGGAAAGGTGCAGGGCTTCTGCACCTCCGGCGGCTGGTCGCACTGGGCAGGCGTCTCGGTCGCCCTCGGCCTCGTCCCCGCCGCGCTCGCCGCGCCGGGGCTGGAGGCGGAGATCGAGATCCTCGGCGAGCGGCGCCCCGCCCGGATGCTCTCCGCCCCGCTCTTCGATGCGGACGGCGCGCGGATGCGGGGCTGAGGGCCGGGCCTATTTCAGCTGGCTGTCCTTAGAGCCGCGGCGGTTGATCCCGCCGCGACGGACGGGCTGCGCATCCCGTTCCCTCTGGCAGTCTATGCAGAGCATGACGCCCGGCAGCGCGCGCCGGCGCGCCTCCGGGATCGGCTCCTCACATTCCGCGCAGGTCTCCCGGCTCTCTCCGCCCCCTCCCCGCGCCGCGCGCATCCGCTCGAGCTCCTCGGCGATGGAGGCCTCGATCTGCTCGTTCACCGCGCCGTCCCGCGCCCAACCGCCCGCCATGATCGCCGCGCCTCATGCTACCCGCCCGTTCAGCCCCTCTTCTAGCGTCCCGCCTGCGCAAGGCACCAGCGGGCGACCTCCGCATGCGTCGCGAACCAAACATCGCCGCTGGCGCGCATGTGCTCGATGAGGGACTCTAGGGCAGAGATGCGCGAGCGATGGCCCACGATGTGAGGATGGCAGGTGAGTAGGAAGAGCCCGCCCTCCCGCCTGGCTCCGTCGAATTCCCTTCTGAACACTTCCTCTACCGAAGAAGGCGGCATGTGCGGGAGAACGCCCCGCTTCCAGTCGACCATCCAGTAGGGCGCGTCGTCTCGGATCCATTCGACCGGGAGTTCGACGACGCCAGTCGGCTCGCCGTCCTCGACGATCTCGTAAGGGTCGTCATCCGCCATGAGCGAACTGTCGTAGAGGAGGCCCATCTCCCGCGTGATCGCCATGGTATGCGCCGAGAAATCCCAGGAGGGCGTGCGGATCCCGACCGGCCTGACGCCGCAGATCGCCTCAAGCCGATCCGCCGCACGGAACTGCAGGTCCCGTTCCACCTCGGGGGGCAAGGTCGAGTTGAACTCGTGAATCCACGAATGGATCCCGATCTCGTGCCCCTCGTCGATGACGCGCCGCTGCTCGTCGGGATAGAGCGTCGCCGTCACCGCCGGCACGAAGAAGGTGGCGGGGATGTCGTGGCGGCGAAGCAGGTCGAGAATGCGGGGAACGCCGACGCGCGCCCCGTATTCTCCTGCGGAGAGCTGGCCGGGCGATGTATCGCCGGAGCGTAACGTCAACGTCTCATGGTCCGAGTCGAACGAGAGGGCGACGGCGCAGCTGGCTCCATCAGGCCAGCGATCCGGCTTGAGGGATCGCCCGGCGCGAATCTTCCCTACGATCTTGCGCCACCGCTCTTCAGGCCACCGCCACGGCTCTTCCGTCATCCTCCTGCCTTTCTCGTCTCCTGTGGGGGGCGCTGGCCTACGTGAGTGATCCGCTTGACGATCATCCGGCGCAAGACTGGTCCCTGTTTCGAGGCAGGTGTAGCTCAATGGCGGAGCAGAAGCTTCACATTCTTCAGGGGTGGTGTCACAGCGTATCGCGTTGCTGCTAAAGTCTGATCTATACAGGATATCCTGCTGCTTTCCTGACGTGCCGCCACCGCAACGGAACGCCTCGCCAAAGCCTCAGCCGCTCAGCGCAAAGCACACGCTGCGGACAAGGGGGGCGGCTGGGTGGCCGTATGCGCCCATCAGGATTGGGCCGCCTTCGAGATCGAGAGCTGCAATCACGCCTCGACTCGAAGATTCGTGTCACCCTGTCCCCCAAGGATCAGGTCTCAAGG